>JBDUCB010000382.1:0-6633 GCA_040003695.1 bacterium | reverse complement strand
AGGCGCAACCCTGAGATCCGCTGGCGCATCTCAGCCGACGACATCGACGATTTGTCTACGCGGCAAAAACAGCTTCTGCTGAACGCCTCGCGCGTGGTGAAACCCGGCGGCAGATTGGTTTATTCAACCTGTTCAGTTGAACCTGAAGAAGACGAATTGGTCGTGCAAACGTTCCTTGAAAACAACATCAACTTTTCGCTGGTGGCCTTGCCGGTCGGGGGCGCGCTTAAGATTCCGGGAACGGCGCGGACGTGGCCTCAACACCAGGACACCGACGGCTTTTTTGTCGCCGCGTTTCAACGGAATAGCTAATAAGAACAAATGAATCGCTACTTTGCGAGGGCTGCTGCTGAATGTTAGACTTCGCAACTTGACGTCAGCTCGCTGGAGTAGCCGGCATTTATTGGAGATTTGGATAAGTGAATACGGCCACCGGGGCACTCTCGGCACTTCGACGGGTCGGCATCGTGATCGCCATCGCGATTACATTTCTCTTTGGTCTTGCCACTACCGTCTATCTGTCTCTCCGCAGTCCTGAAGTTAATGTACCTGATGTGGTTGGGAAAGATCGGTTTGAAGCAGAGCACATCCTGGGTGGCGCTGGACTCAATTACCGCGTGCGCGCAACCAGGCCCAGCAATCAACTGAAGGCTGACACGGTTCTGTTCCAATTACCGCGCGCCGGCGAGGTCGTAAAGACTGGACAAACGGTGGCGATGGACATCAGTCGTACGGCGAAGGAAGGCGAAGCATCGGAAGCTGTGGCGCCCGAAAAACCGGCCGAGAATGCCAAGCCTGCGAATGCCAATGAAGCTTCGGCGAATGAGAACAAAACAAAGCGCAATAAGAATGCAAACAAGAATACAAACGACAACTCGAACACTAACGCCAATCGCAACGCAAACAGCAATCGCGCGCTGAACCGTAACGCTAACAGTGAAAATGCAAATGCGGGCGCAAACTTAAACTCAAACCGCCCGGCCTTGATTATTAATAACAATGCGAATCGCAGTAGTAACGAGAACCGTCGTCCACCCGTTGCGAAGCCTTCTCCAACTTCCCGTCCGCGGCCGAGCCCCTAAGTTTTGACGCAGTGGACGGCTAAACTCGGGGCAGTAGCCCGACCGTTAGGGAGAGCGTAAGAGACAAATTAAAGATGAGCAGGACCATTGACATCGCACCTTCAATTCTGTCTGCCGATTTTTCGCGGCTTGGCGAAGAGATTGAATCGGTAGAACGCGGTGGCGCCGCCATTCTGCACGTCGATGTGATGGACGGGCACTTTGTTCCCAACATCACCGTGGGTTTGCCTGTAGTCAAATCGATTGCGCGCGCAACAAAATTGCCAATAGATGCGCACTTGATGATTTCCGAGCCCGGTAGATATGCGGAACAGTTTGTTGCGGCGGGAGCAAAAATGGTTTCAGTGCACATTGAAGCAGATGTGCACGTGCATCGAACCTTGGCGTCGATTAAAGCCGCGGGCGCTCAAGCGGGCGTTGTGCTTAACCCGGCTACTCCGGTTAGCAGTATAGAGGAAGCGCTCGCTTTTGCTGATTACGTGCTGGTGATGTCGGTCAACCCGGGTTTTGGCGGTCAGAGTTTCATCCCGACTTCGATCGAGAAGGTACGGCGGCTAAAGGCAATGATTGCGGATCGAAAACTGCAGACGCGTATTGAAATCGACGGTGGAATCGATACTGGAAACATTGCTGCCGTGGTAGATGCCGGCGCGGAAATTATTGTGGCCGGCTCCGCAATTTTTGGGACATCTGATCCTGAGGGAGCTGTGCGTGAGTTGCGCGAGGCGACGGTGCAATGGGTTTAGGAATATAGTGCAAGGTTCTAAGCAATCAGGTTGAGCCGGCTGGTCTTATTGGATTTTTCGGAGGTTATTTATGCGTTATCGTTTTCCTTTTCAATTAGTGGTTTGCGCCACCTTGATTTTCGCGTTTGCCGGGGGAGCGTGGGCTCAGGACACAACCGCCAGCGATTTGTCTGTGGTTCAGCGCCTCGACGTGATGCGTTCGAAACTCGACGCGATGCACCGGTCATTGAATAGCGCGATCTCTTCAATGGGCGCCGCCTCGAACGAAAAGGAAAAGAAGAACCTCGACGATCCTCGTGAACGTCTGCGCGGGCTCGACAAAGAAGTTAACTCAATTCTCTCTGAAGTTAATGACGTCCGCTCAAAGCAGGAACGCGCGGACAAATATGATCGCACGATCCTGGAGCGGTTGGAGGCAGCCGTAGTAGAAATCAACACCAGAGTGGAAGCCGGCTTGCAATCGACTGCAAGCGCGCGCACATCGGCGGTAACATCTTCCGGCAGTTCGAACAAGAAGAAGAAAAAAGGCGGACATTTTTTTGGACTGTTTGGTGGTGGCGGGGACGATAAATTAGAAGAGTTAACCGGCACCGTTGCCCTTGGCCGCGATCGGGTGCTCTTTGAGGAGGCAGTAAGACAAGTGAGGAAGGGTGATCACGAAACGGGTCGTTTGCTGTTCTCGACGATCGTTAACACCTACCCTGATTCAGCCTTCCTGCCACTTGCGAAGCTTGCCATTGCCGATTCTTTTTATTTGGAGGGAACGAGCGCTGCATTGGTCCAGGCCGCGCAAGCTTACCTGGATTGGCTGACATTCTTCCCAACGGATCCACTCGCCGACGATGCCATGCTCAAAGTAGCGGAAGCGGAAATGAGACAGATGGGTTTGTCTGATCGCGACATCACGCATGCGCGCAAGGCCGAGCAACGTCTGAAGGCGCTACTACAGCAATATCCGCAAACCAACTTGCGCGCGGTCGTCGAAGATCATCTGGGCGAAACGCAGGAAGCCCTGGCAATGCACAATCTCGGAGTGGCTCGGTTCTATTACGAGGCACGTTATAACAAAGGTCGAGGAACCGGACTCAAGGGGGCGCAGTCTCGTCTGAAGGAGATCGTGGACAAGTATCCGAATTTCTCATTGCGTGATGAGGTCTTATTTCGCTTAGGCACGACTTACCAACTCGAAGAAGAGCCGGACGAGGCTGCTAAGTACTACCAGGATCTTTTGCGCAATTTCCCGAACAGCGACTACACCGACAAAGCGAAAGAGCAGTTGTCTATTATCGGTGCGCCTATTCCCGAGCCGGACCCCGCGCGAAAGAATGTCATGCCCGCCGAGAAGACAGGATTCATGGGCAGCCTGATGCAACAGGTATCGGGACGAGCGGACATAACTGTTAACAGCAATGGCATACTGATTAGCAAAGATAAGAAAGAAGGCAGCAACGATTTGATAGATGAAGCTGTCAAGTACAATGGCCAATTGCCGGTTAACCTAACACCGACAGCGCCGGTTCAGCGAAGCACGCGCCCGGCAGCGAATAATCAACGCCCGCAACCTGCGAATCAAAATCCAGTCAAGCCTGTTAATGCGACGCCCGCTGCAACGCCACCTCCCGGCATAAAACCATAAGCCGATCTTTATCGAATAGGAATGGCGGCCCGCTGTAATTCAAACAGCGGGTCGTTCTGCTTTGGTGTTGCCACTTGCCCATCTCAATGAGTTAGCGGATCATAACGTCAGAGCTAGAAGGAACGACAGACTTTCGAGTTTGCCGAGGACAACTACAATGGATAGTTCCGCCGCAGCAACCGATGTGCAAGGTGAATTGGTTCGCCGCCATTCCGCAACCGCCAGAACTGTGTTGGCTTTGTTGATTGGCGTGGCGCTGCTCTGCGTGGTTGGTTTCTTGAGCAAACGATTCACTACTCCGCAAACCAATCCGTCGCTTGATATGGCCGTTCGCATTAGTATTTTGATTTTGGGATTGAGCTCAATCGCATTGCGCCGCACCAAGTTCTCGGTGATGCGTCTTCAGGATATTGGAAGTTTGCAGGGAGGCACCGGCCTTTTAGCCACGCTGCAAAGGACCACACTCCAGGTCGCTATGTTGGCCTGCGTCGTCGCCCTCATCGGTTTTTCGGGAACGCTTTTCACCGGAAATGACTTCTACACCTACGCGGCTGCGGTGGTTGCCATCGCCGTGCTGCTTTATGCCTATCCCGTTCGCCGCGCTTGGGAGGCCGCTTTGAGGCGTTTCGCTTCAACTGAAAATTCTCAAGAATCCTCAACAAAACCGTTTGGTTCTTGAATAATAAACATCTCGGAAAGTGGTTGATCTCGGTTTAATTCTTTGTTAGGCTGAGTGTGCCTTCTTCTGACCAGCCAGCCCCGGCCTCGGTCCTCGATCAACCGCCTACCTCAAGGCCCCACCGCTTCGGCTCACGCCGGGCATCGCATTTAGAAAATGGAAATCTCGAATCCCCCGCTAAGTGTCTGTGCAAGAGTCGGCACTCACTTCGTCACCCTCGGCTTCATAACGATTACCTTGTTCGCGTGCTGCACTTCGGTTTTTCCGCAAATTGGGCACGGCCGACCGGTGGCTCGCTTGATATCCAGTTCAGTTCTTAGTGCTGCTTCGAGGCCGAGGCGAGTAGCAGAATCTTCATCTTTGACTTCAGACGTTAGTGTTGCGGTCGCGCCATCGCTGCCACAAATCGAGAACGCAACCACGATCGAACGCACAGCTTTTGGCAAGACTAACGAAGCACGCGTGCAAAATGGTTTGCAGCCACTCGCCTGGGATCCACTGCTTTGCCATATGGCGCGAATGCATTCCGAAGACATGGCGAAGCGTGGTTACTTTGGACATGAAACGCCGGAAGGGCTTGAGACGAAAGCTCGCGGGCGGGCACTGGGCATCGTTCACTTTAGAGTGCTTGGTGAAAACATCGCGTATAATAAAGGCTTCGCTGATCCGGGTGCGTTTGCAGTAGCGCGCTGGATGCTGTCAGGCGGGCATCGCGCAAACATTCTTTACACCGGATTCCAGGCGTCGGCGATTGGCAGTTACGTTGCCGCGGACGGCGGCGTTTATTTAACCCAAGTTTTCATAACTCGTTAGCCGCCAGTCCGACAAAATTTAGTTTGTCGAACAACTGATAGAAGGGCGGCGCGACAAACTGAAGTTTGTCGGACAAAAGAATCAGCCGCTCACGTGAAAGATTCTCTAAGCCTTCCTTCTTTTGCCAAGATCAATTGGAGTTTGCGTATTCTCGGCAAACGTCCCGACAATTTCCACGAAGTAAGAACTACGCTACAGACCATCTCGTTGCATGATCGGCTAAGTTTTGAATTGGGCATTGATCAGATCAAACTGTCCTGCAGTGAACCCGGAATTCCTACCGACGATCGAAATTTAATTGTTCGCGCCGCCCATGCTTTGCGAGAGCGCTTTTCGATTAACAAGGGTGTGCGAATTCAACTCGAGAAAAACATTCCAATAGAAGCTGGTCTCGGCGGTGGTTCATCGAACGCCGCTGTTGCGTTGTTAGCGCTGGCGCACCTGTGGCACATCGATTGGGGCGCCAATGAGCTGCGTGAAATTGCGGCCGATCTGGGAGCTGATGTGCCGTTCTTTTTGTTCGGTGGTTGCATGCTGGCGACTGGCACCGGCACGACGCTTACTTCGTTGCCGGATTGTGGCGTTCACAAGCTTATTGTTGTTGCGCCGCGCGTCAGCGTTTCAACGCGCGCTGCATTCGCCTCGTTGCAAGCTCCTGCCTTGACAAGCGATTCGACCGAATTTATTCTTTCCAGTTCGCAAAACGCGGCTATTTTCGCTGGTTCGCCACCGTGGTTGCGTGCTGATTTTGAGAACGATTTTGAGTCCGTGATCTTTGATATTCATCCTGAGATTAGGCGAGCGAAGGAACAGTTAATCGTGGCCGGCGCTGCGGCGGCAATGTTGACAGGTAGCGGCTCGAGCGTATTTGGTGTTTTTGCAAATTCTAAATCTCAGCAGCAAGCTCTAGAGAAAATTCAATGTGAAGCGGGTTGGCGGATATTCCCGTGTGATACAGTGTCTCGGAACGAATACCGACACGCGATAGGCGATGAGTTATTTCGTTCGTACGCTCTTTAAAGTCTGATTCGATATTGGGGCGTAGCCAAGTGGTAAGGCACCGGTCTTTGGAACCGGCATTCGTTGGTTCGAATCCACCCGCCCCAGCCAAACTCGAGTGATGAGTACTGAGTACTGAGATAAAGGCGCTCCGGACTCAGTACTCATCACTCAGCACTCATCACTGAACTTATGAGCACAACCGGAGGCATCAAGGTCTTTTCGGGAAACGCAAACCCGAAACTGGCGGAGGAGATTGCGCGCCACTTGGGTTGCGATATGGGGCACGCCTTTACGGAGCGCTTTTCCGACGGCGAGTTCAATTTCCAGATCGACGAGAACGTGCGCGGCGGCGATGTTTTTATTGTGCAGCCGACCTGCCCGCCGACTGACGCGCACATAATGGAATTGCTGATAATGCTCGATGCCTTTCGTCGTTCTTCGGCTGAGCGCATCACGGCAGTGATTCCATATTATGGTTACGGCAGGTCCGATAAAAAAGATCGCCCGCGCGTGCCGATTTCGGCGCGGTTGGTGGCAAACTTGATCACAGTGGCGGGCGCCGATCGTTTGTTGACGATCGATTTGCATGCAGCACAGATTCAGGGGTTTTTTGATATTCCGGTGGACCACCTTTATTCGGCCCCGGTGATGATTGGCTATTACCAGGATCATCCC
>JBDUCB010000364.1:0-2022 GCA_040003695.1 bacterium | reverse complement strand
CGTGCCGCAGTGAAAAGTACTTATGGCTCACGTGCAGACAGCGGCTCAATTGACGGGCGCATTCTAAACAACCAGCAAGGTAGTCTTGTGGCTGCGGCACACGCGCATGTGTGGGTTGAAGATGCTGGAACGGGACGAGTGATGGCTAGTGGGGTTACGAATACCAATGGCACATTCAATATTTCCGGAATAGTGCCCGGTTATTACAGGGTGATGACTGATTACCTGGACGCGAGTGCCATCGAAGACGAGTCGCTCAGTCTCGATCAAGAACGTCGCTCCATTGGACCAGGGTTTCGCGCCGTCGAAATCGCCAGTCAATTGCGCGTTTCAGTAAATAAGACCGCGAACGTTAACTACGTGCTGGTGCCGCCGCAGAATTCGCCGGCAACACTGACTCCTCGCTTTGTAGGTGTGAATAGCGAATTGTCGACGGTTTCGGTGCACGCCACGCCGGGGGCAAAGCTGACGGTGTACGTCAGTGGAGATGGCGTAGAGCAAGTGTCCGGAACAGGACTGTTGGTAAGTTCTCCATATCTAACAGTCAATCCTGCCAGTCTCACAGCGCATCAATTTGCCAACGCTATTCCGGTGATTAGTTTTGACGTGACCATCGGACTGGATGCGCCGGCGGGAGACTACAGCATACGACTACAATCAAACTCCGGAGAGATCGCTTACCTTGTCGGCGCGTTAACTGTTGAGCCAAAACAATAACTCTCAAGCGCGTCGGCTCATCAAAGTCCGCCGGCTGGTTTTTTACGAATTTTCTGCATTACTCGAACTCCGCACCAAAAACTGGAGTGAATTCCACGGAAAACAATTCAAGTGCTAATCTCTTAGCATGAAGCGCAAGTTGCTTGACTATCTAAACTGCCCTGCCTGCGCGGCCCAGTTAGAGTTGACTGAAGTGTTGGCGATTGCTGGGCAGGAGATTATGCAGGGACGACTGTCATGCACAGCCTGCAAGTCAGGTTTCCCGATTGTGCGCGGCGTGCCGCGCTTTGTTAACAGCGAACGACTTGGTGCGGACAAAGCGGAGACCGCCGAAAGCTTCGGCTGGCAATGGCAACACTTCACGCACACCGACGAACTTTACGCGGATCAATTTCTGGGTTGGATTGCGCCGGTTGAGCCAAAGTTTTTTCAGGATAAGATTGTTCTAGAAGCTGGCTGCGGCAAGGGCAGACATACTGAACTGGCCGCGCGCTGGGGCGCCCGCGAAGTGGTCGGCGTGGACCTGAGCGACGCGGTGGAAACTGCCTTCGCGGCTACTCGACAGCTTGAGAACGCTCATGTTATTCAAGCCGACCTTTATCATTTGCCGCTGGCGCGCGTCTTTGACTACGCGTTTTCGGTGGGAGTGCTGCATCATCTGCCGGATCCGCGTGCAGGCTTTCGCTCACTCGTCGCGTGCGTGAAGCCGGGCGGCCACATTTCGGCATGGATTTACGGCGCCGAGAACAATCAATGGATCACGCGTTACGTAAATCCGTTGCGCAAAGTTACATCGCGAATCGACCCGCGAGCTTTGCTACATTTTTCAAAGATGCCCACCGCATTGATGTACCTGGCGACAAAAACCATCTATAGACCACTAAATCGTTTTGACGTCGGACGAAAGATTGCCAGCCACTTGTTTTATAACGACTACCTCAATGCGATCTCAAATTTTGCCTGGCGCGAACAACACACGATCGTTTTTGATCACTTGGTAGCGCCAACTTCGCATTACATTCGCCGGGAAGAATTTGCAGAGTGGTGGCGCGAAGTCAACGCAACGGAGGTAGAGATTGGCTGGCACAACAAAAATAGTTGGAGTGGATTTGGAAAGCTTTGAGCTTTGAACCCGGTGTTTTGTACTTTGGATGGGTCTTAGGTCTTTGGTCTTTGGTCTTTGGTCTTAGGTCTTTGTGCTTTATGATCCGGGGCCGAACCTTCATAGACGTACGCTCCAAGCTCAAAGAACAAAGCCCAAAGACCTAAGACCAAAGAACGATTTAGCATTAACCGTTTACTATT
>JBDUCB010000035.1:0-6722 GCA_040003695.1 bacterium | reverse complement strand
CGGGGGCGGCGACTGGACGGCCATCGCGCGCTAAAAGAGCGTGCGCGCCGTTCGGCACCACGCCACCCGCAAAGGATAGTTCTGCTGTGCGCTCATCAAGCGGCGCTGTCAGCATGTCACTGGGATAAGCTTTCAGCTCATCGGTAAGGTTTGTTCCATAGGCCGAACAGTCGAAAAGAGACGTGCCCGCAAGTGGCGTAACCACCAATTCGCGCCAGCCGATTCGATCCGAATAATTTTGATCTTCAAATCGCAACCGGCGAACCACTGCTTGGGTAGCTACCGGTATCGTCGCCGCCAGGTCAGACTCGATGCGCAGTGTCTGAAGACCGCCTGCCCCCGTTACCAGAACCGCGCGGCTTGCCAGCAACCGTAGAGGGAGACGTGCACCATCGAGGACGAGCAGCAGCCCGTCTGAATATCGAGCTGATTTCCGGGCAGCAAAGGCATCAAGCTCGTTCTTGTTTGGCGGGTCACCACCATTTGTCGTCAATGACTGTAGTTCCTGAAAGGTAGGAATCTCCGCCATATCGACGACATAGCGCAATTTGATTTTGTCGGTGCCCACTTCCAGCCGCGCGAAATGATTGATTGTAAAATTTCCAAGCGGATGAGCGTTTAGGTTTCCGAAAGAGAACAGAATCAGACAGGCCGCCGTCAGCACCAACCGCGCAGCGCGATTCAGATTTCCAGTTGGTCCGATTGTCTTCATGATTCCTTACTCAGCTCTGGATATCACGGCATCTGACGCCCGGAGAGAATCCGGCGTCCGGCGACGATCACTCTTTAACGCAGCGAGCGATTTTTTTGCGAGCTCGGCTTGCATCACGTCAAAATTGGAGTTTGTCTGGAGTGCCAAATTCAGATACCGGATAGCGCTTTGGCGATCCCCGAGTTCGTTGTAGATCATCCCCGCATGGTAGTAGAGCCGAGCGTCGCGGGTACCGAGTCTTAAGGCTTCCTCGACGGATTTCTTGGCTTCATCAAGGCGATGATTCTTGAAAAGAATCCAGGCGAGGGCGTCGCAGGTGTAGATGTCCCGACGATCGGAACGTTCGCGTTGCGCAATCGCCAAAGCCTCTTCAATATTCACGTCGTGGTCGGCCCAGAACATTGCTAACTGGCGGGAATAGGTCCCACTCGCCGCACTATTTCGTTCGACAAATTCCACCAGGTCGTACTCGCGCTTCGCATCATCCGCCCGGCCAAGTCTTGCATAAAGATCTCCCAGTGCGACTGCCGTATCAGGCAGGGGCACGCGGTTTTGGGCGCGTTCGTAAAACTTAACGGCGTCGCCGAAGTTGCCCGCTGCAACCAGGGCGCGGGCTTTGGCGGCGAGTGCGAGCGGATAATCCGGGAAAAAATAAAGCGCGTTATCGTACTCCTGTTCAGCCTCACGGCGTTTGCCGTTACTCATCAATTCATCGCCCAGATGAACACGGCACCAAGCGGCTGCCTCGGGATCGTTAGGGTTGGCAGCCTTCACTGCCACCTTCATTGCTTCAATCGCGCCCTCGCCGTCGCCATGCAGGGAACGAAGATAGGAAACGCGAGCGTAAGAGGCGCTATCAGGACGCAAATCAACCATTTTCTGCGCTGCCGCAATCGCCGCCGGATAGTCACCCAATTCCACGTTGGCGTCGGTAATCGCGCCGTAGTTGTCATGGTCATCCGGACGGATGGCCTGAGCGCGGTGCGCAACTTCGAGCGCTGCGCTAAAGCGGTGATAGGTCAGCAGCAGCTTTGCGCGCAGCTTGATCGCGTCGTAGTTTTCCGGATCAACTTCGACCGCGCGGTTGAGCACTCCTTCAGCTCGCGAGTTGAAACCAAAGTCGCCTGTCTCACGGGCTTTTTGCATAAACGCCGAGGCAAGCAGGTTGTAACCTTCGGGCTTGTTGGGTGATTTCGCAATCATCTGCTGCGCTGCTTGAATGCGAGCGTCAGCCGGCGTTGCCAGTACGGGAGTCGCGCTGGGCTGTACGGCGTGTGCGGGCCTGGCCGTTGCTCGACGATGCAACGCACCGCGCAACACGAATCCGAATGCAACTAAAACTCCGATGGCGATCGCTGCCGGGATTGCAAACTTACTTAATGTCATCAATGGTTAACTTTCGAAACTTTTTGAAAACGAAGAGTGCGAAAACCGGAGGGCGTTCGCACTCTTCGCGCGGTGTCGGACCACGGGTTAAGGCAAAGCCGGCAAAGCATCTATTGTGTGATGCTGATGCGGCGCGCCGCTGGTGCTATTACCCGAATGCGGCGTTCCGAGATAGGGAAAACGCGTCAGGTAGAGCACGTCGTTATTCGCAACTCCGTCGCCGAGCGTATTGTTTGGAGCGACGTTGGTCGCAGGCGTAAACGGAGTACCACCGGCGACGGCGCGCAGTTCGATGTCCACGACGTCGTCAAATACGCGACGTCCATTTGGGAATCCGGCGACGTCGTTGCCCAAGAGTCCCAGCCGGCTCGGACTCGCCGACGGCGGTATGGCAACGTTCAACCGCATCATCTCATGTGGCTGTCCGTCCGAAAGGAAGGTCGTGTAGTTTGGACCAGTCACCGAGTTCACCGGGATTCCGGTCGCGAAAATTGAAACCAGATCCGTTCGCGGCGCTGCCGGTACTGTGATGCCGAATACGGCTTTGAGCAGTTGCGCCAGTTGTGGGTCGGCCACATACGAGGCAAACTGCGAGTCGCCTGACGGCTCCGATGCATTAAACGTGTCTTTGAGTTTGAGCGGAATGATCACTTCGTTGACCAGCGGCTCGCCAAGTCTCGACACTTGCTTGAAGGGACCGGCAGTCAACGTCTGGTCTCCTGCCTGACGACGACCGATGCCGGGTCTGATCACTGTGGTGGTGCGACGGCTGGCAGTGGCCCAGACGCCGATGACTGCGTCCGACGCTGTCGGGCTGCTTGGCACCGCGCCGGTTCGAGTCAACGACTCAATCGAGACTTCGATCGCAATCGTGTTTACGTTGAAGCCGGCGGTCGAATCTACGCCGCCTGTCGCGCCGATAGATTTCAGTTTCAGCGTATCGAAAACGCCACCCACGTCGATATAGAACCCTTCGTCGCGCTGGCCGGCAAAGACCTTGCCGCCGTTCAGTAACGGATAAACTGCCGGCTGCGCAAGCGCTGTTTCGTAATTCGGTGTCGTGCGTTCGCCGATGTTATTTGGCGGCGTAAGCAGACCGCTGGCGACGACCGTGCCGTTTTTTCCGGTGTTCTTGTCGATACGCGTCACGCTGTAGGTTTGCGGCTCGTTGTAATCAGGGTCATCAAGCGAGGTAATGAGCGGCTCGATGCCGCCGGTGCCCGCCAGTGCCTGATTTGGCGCGGCCATACCGAGAATCGTGTCAGGATTCTTGAACGTGGTAATGAACCGGAACTGATATGTGACGTCCTCAATGCCGTCTCCCGTGTTGTCGACTTTGATCTCATAGAGAACAGTGTCGTCAAACTTAAAGAAGTGTGGTCCATTCGAAGGTTCCTCGAAGGGAATCCAATTCGCGACGAGCGTAACGAAGCCGCTGCGCCCTACTTCCGTGCTGCGGAAAGCATACGTGTCTGTGTTGTCGGCCAGCGGGTCAGCGACAATTAACGGCGCTTCCCGGTGGCTCGAAGCGCCCGTATTCCTGGTCGCCCGATTTAATGTTAGTGATAAAGCCATGGCCCCAATTGCCAAAGCGAAAATCAAATTTCTTTTAGTAAACAACTTCTTCATTCTATTCCTCCTCATCTGTTAGCGGGCTCTTGGCCCTTGGATTTGTATATTTGTAGAAATGCGATTCATCCTGGCGGGCCGGCGAACGATTATCCGCCGGCACACCTGGTCTCATTGGCCAAAGCGCTGTCTATACTCGCCTGACACATTGAACGCCTTCACCATTTCGGCATTAACGAAGTTTCCGTTGAACTGATTAAGTTTGGTTAACCAGAAGTTATAGCCATCGAAGTTGCTGTCCGGCGCGTCGTTCGGATTGCGGCGCAAGTAACCGAAATACTCCATCAACACAAACGCCTTATTCATTTCCTGCTGCGCCAGCGCGGAGTTCTGAGCAACTCGTCTTAACACCCGCGCCCGCGCTGTGGTGTCTGTGGTTATGGTTGTGGAGCCGAATTCGTTGATGGCTGCCGTTCTTTCCGCGACCGAAGGCGCGACGCCCGCGTTTGTGTAGAGCCGGTCAACAAATTGTGCCGGCGTCAGCGTGGTCGGATACGCGATAGTGAAGCGTAGACGCGTAACGAAGTCGGCAAAGAATGCCAGCTTGTTGTTTTCCAGTACCTGCTCCCAACCGGTCTGTCCCACAACTACGCCCTGGCCGATCTGTTGACCGTCCGACAGGAATTCACTGAACGTGAGAGGCACGGGAGCGCCAGGCAAATTGCCATAACTGGACTTGTACGTTCGGTAAACAATGTAGCCAGTCTCTTGAAACTCGATTGAAAGAAAGAAAGCCGCCGAGACGTTGATGCGTCTCACCTCGATGCAAGCGGCGTCTGAGCCGCATGAAGTGATTTGATTGATCCAGAAGGCAAGTCCCTCCGCATCCGGCTCGCGATTAAGAAAGTCGAGATAATGTTGGCGCACAAACAGCCGCGGATCATCGATGGGATTGACCCCTTGTCCAGCGACACTGAGCGGCTGCCAATCAGGGAAAATCTCATCCGCGACGCCTTTGAGAACAGTTGCCTTCACGTCGGCATTCAACGGCATCACAACTATGTCGTTAACGTCGAGCAAGTCTCCCACCAGCGTTCCAGCCATGTAGACGAGTCTTGCAGAATCAGGTGAGAAGGCGGCGAAGGTTTCCTCGTTTACACTGCTGGTCAGCCTTGTCTGACCACTTCCGTCGGTATTCATAAGGAACAGATCGAAGTTGCCAAAGCGATCGCTGGAAAAAGCAATGGATCTTCCGTTCGGCGCCCAGGTTGGGAAATCATCATTCGCAGAGTTGTTGCTGATATTCACATTGTTGGAGCCGTTGGCATTCATCACAAAGATGTCGGTGTTACCGCTGCGGTCGCTGGTGAATGCCAACTTTGATGAATCGGGCGACCAGGTAGGAAAGGCGTCGTCGGCAGTGTTATTGGTCAGATTCGTCTGGCTGCCGCCGTCAGCATTCATTGTGAAAACATCCAGATCGTTTTCTGAGTCACGCGAGAAAGCGATCTTCGCGCCATTGGGCGCCCATGCCGGGTCAAATTCATCAGCCGCCGTATTTGTTAACCGCGTCTGGTTTGAACCATCGGCATTCATCACATAGATTTCGAAATTTCCGTCGCGCTTGGAAATGAAAGCGATCTTCGCGCCGTCGGGCGACCAGGACGGATCGACATCGTCTGCCGCGCTACTGGTTAGTTGCAGTTGGTTCTTGCCCTCGGTATTCGAGAGATAGATGTCATAGTTGCCACTAGCATTACTCGCAAACACCAGCTTGCCGTTTACGCCTCGTTGGGATGTATCCGGCGTGATGTCTCCATCCTGCCCGGTAAGATTGGCCGGTGATGCGTGAGTTGAAAAGTAGCTTGAAAAATTTCCTCCAGCCATTACCACTGCCGTCACCAGCATCAGCGCCAGTTTATGCTTCGGTGTTCTTATTAAGCTTCCCATGCCCGCTCCTTTTCGATTACTTACTCCCCGCCATAACAGGGATCGGTTTACTTGTTCAAAATCAAATTCGCTCAGTGTCACATTCCATCGAGGTTGGGACACATCGACGACCGCGCCCGCATCAGGCGCAAACAAAACTATTGGGGGTCCGAAGTTCCTGGCTTAGCGGAGGGGAAATCCGAATTGCGCTCGCACCGTGAAGCGCGACCGCTTTCAGCCGGTCATTGCCCCGTTCATCTATGATTCAATCTCCAATCATATTTACGAACGGGGAGGAGGTTTTGGGTTTTTTCTTATGTCATTTGTCGTTTGTCTGATCGATGGATTCGGCCGTCACAGAATCAATCGATTTAGAACTCGTGCCGGCAACATTACTCCCTTACCATCAACCAGAAGATCCCGGCAGTCGCAGCGAAAAAGCCTGCCCACCAGGGGAATCGTGTCGGGGCCGTCCGGAGTCGCACGTGGATTCCGATTTTGCGCAGTCACTCCATAACGATCGTAGGCAACGGCCGTGAGCGCCAGGGCCACAGTGCTGAGCATCAGGAGCAGTCTTAGAGAAAAGATAATGCGAGTGGATGTGGGTCGACGAAACATGCCTTAATTTGCTTTCTGTGAAAGGTATCGTTCCAACACGTTACCAAGTTTTTCCAAGCCAAAAGGCTTGACGAGATAATCGGTACAGCCGGCGGCAAATGCTTTGTTTTCCGCTTCGGGTTGTGCATGACCGGAGAGAAAAACGATCGGAACTTCACGTGTAGCTGTGAATTCCCGAATACGGCGCGTTGCTTCATAACCATCGAGCATTGGAAGATTGCTGTCGATCAAAATGAGATCGGGATGAAGGCTGCGGGCCAAATCAATAGCCGTGAAACCATTATCTGCTTCGACCACGCTGATACCGCCGCGCAGCTCAAGCATTGTCCTGAGCATGAAGCGGGTGTCTTCATGATCTTCAACTAACAGTACGCACGCATTTAAACCGGGCGATGGCAGAGGTGCATATCGCGCCTTAGCCTTGGTACCGGTGCTTTTGTAGTAACCAATCGTTGTTGCCATAGATTGACAATGCGAAAATCATCGTCGGCGAACCGCACTTCGCTAC
>JBDUCB010000319.1:0-6723 GCA_040003695.1 bacterium | reverse complement strand
ATTGTCAAATAGGAACAGCACCGGCAATCGCCTTAGCAGCACATCGCGAAAAGGCTCCGGTGCCTTGTATTTCCCTATTCTCCACCAAGAAATCTAAGCACCACATTGTGAAAAGGGCAGTTTAGGTTGACGATGTAGACTTCAAACCCCTTCTCAAAATTCTGAGAATCACTGCATATGTGCGAGCAAAAATCCTGCCAGACCATACTCTACCTTTTGGGGGAAATCAAGACTTTTTGATGACTTACGCCCAATTTCTTTATGTTTTTTCAGTCACGCATAGATACCGCGCATGCGCGTGTCATAGGCCACGCGGTCAATGGCCAACATGTAAGCGGCGGTTCGTGTATCCACTGAATGAGCGTCTGCGTAGCGACACAAATCATTAAAACTGGCAACCATGGTTTCCTGCAGTCGCTGGTTCACCACGTCTTCGCGCCAGAAGTAGCCCATCCTGTCCTGGACCCACTCGAAGTAGGATACTGTAACCCCACCAGCGTTCGCCAAAATATCAGGAATTACAAAGATTCCCTTTTCGTGCAATACCTGATCAGCTGCGGCGGTGGTAGGTCCGTTGGCTCCTTCCGCCAGTACCTTGCATTTGATTCGGTCCGCGTTTTGAGATGTTATTTGGTTCTCAGTCGCGGCAGGTACAAGCACGTCGCATTCCAATTCAAGCAATTCGCTGTTGGAGACACGCTCAACGCCGGCGTAACCCTCGAATGAACGAGTCGCGTAAAGATGCTTCAGCGCCGCTGGAATATCAATGCCCGCTGGATTATAGATACCGCCGTGGATGTCCGAAATTGCGACGACTTTGTAACCAGCGTCGTGCAGTAATCGTGCGCCTATTCCACCAACGTTGCCCGATCCCTGGACCACCACGCGAGTAGTTTCGGGCGTCATGCCAAATTTCTTTACGGCCTCGTTGATTACAAACAGGATGCCGCGCCCCGTCGCTTCACGCCGACCTGATGAACCTCCCAGATCTATCGGCTTGCCGGTGACCACAGCCGTAACTGTGTGTCGGGCGTGCATTGAGTAAGTATCCATGATCCAGGCCATGGTCTGCTCGTTCGTATTCATGTCCGGTGCCGGTACATCTTTTTCCGGACCAATAAAATCCAGCAACTCGGAAGCGTAACGACGCGTCATGCGTTCCAACTCGCCAATGGACATTTGTTGCGGATCACAAATGATGCCGCCCTTGGCTCCGCCAAAAGGAACATTAACGACGGCGCATTTCCATGTCATCCACGCAGCAAGCGCTCTCACCTCATCAAGGTTAACGTCTGGCGAATATCGTATTCCGCCCTTTGCGGGACCACGTGCAAAGTTATGCTGTACTCGATAACCCTCGAAGACCTGGATTCTGCCGGAGTCCATCCTTGTCGGTATGTACACTTTGAGCTCCCGATTTGGAACACGCATCACGGCATACAAGTCCGGATCGAGATTTAGCAACTGCGCCGCGCGGTCGAATCGTGACATCATCGATTCAAATGGGTTCTCTTCCTTAATCTCGCGGATGTCGTCTACGTATACTGTGTTTTGCATGCTTACCATAGCGATCTCCAAAACTTTTCCAAATTCAATTGCGAAGAAACCTTTATGCAAACACGATCAAGAGGCGTTCTAAGCGCTTCCTTTAAGTGCTTCATTCATAGCGCCGCTGCGGTAACCGTCGAGATCGAACGTGACATATTTAAATCCCAGTTCTCGAAAGCGCCGGGCTAATTCGTCGAAAATGGTAAGACTTAGCGCGTTTTGCATTTCGGCGCGCGAAATCTCAAGACGAACAAGGTTGTCGTGGTGTCTTACGCGAAATTCCCTAAAACCCAGCTCGCGAAGAATCTGTTCGCCGCGATCCACTTCCGTCAAACGGGCAATTGTAACTGGAATGCCGTAAGCGATTCGCGATGACAAGCATGGACTCGCGGGCTGATCCCAGGTAGGCAGGCCAGCCTTATTGCTCAACACTCGCACCTCTGCTTTAGTCATCTCTGCTTCGATAAGTGGACTGCGAACTCGGTGCTCTGCCGCTGCGACTCGACCGGGACGGTAATCACCAAGGTCGTCACAGGTTGAGCCATCTACTATGAATGGTATTTTTCGTACGCGAGCCACGTCCGCCAGTTTCGTGTACAGCTCGTCTTTGCAAAAGTAACAGCGGCTTCCATCGTTCGCAGTGTAGTTTGAATCATCCAGTTCGTTTGTTTCGATCACTTCGTGACGAAGGCCAAATTGTCTTGACAGATCTTCTATTGTTTTTCGTTGCACTGATGGCAAACTTGCGGAATCACCGGTGATGCACACGGCGTTTTTTCCGAGTTCGCTAGTCGCTACAAACGCCACGTAACTACTATCGACACCGCCTGAGAAAGCAACGATCGCCGAACCCATTTCCTGAAATAGGAGACGCAGCCTTTGCTCTTTGGCCTGGATCGAATTGTCGTCCTTAAAATGAAGCGCGGCTTCTTTCCGGTTGTTTTCCACCAAAGGAATCGTCACAACAGTCCCTTCTCCGCAAAGAGACACGTGCGCCGGCAACATGTCCTCCGCTCTAA
Source organism: bacterium (assembly GCA_040003695.1). GTDB lineage: Bacteria > Acidobacteriota > Blastocatellia > Pyrinomonadales > Pyrinomonadaceae > PSRF01. The sequence continues at coordinate 4,156 of JBDUCB010000319.1, read as the reverse complement.
TTGATCATGGGATTACAAAAAATAATGTTATCCCATGCATCAAATCGCTGCAACCAGCATCTCAGAAGACGAGCCACGTCCTTTTGGACGCAATCAGTTTCCAAATGTTAAGATTCGGCTCTCCTCAGGTTTATTTCTTGCCGCGCTGCGAAGTGTTTTCATGATCGTTCGGCCAATTATCTGCTCATCACCTTTCCGATTCGTGCTGCTCGTCATCGTCGCCGTTTGTTTGAATTGCGGTCTGGTCCATCCACTCGCCGCACAAACCGCCGATGCCTTTGGTGACTCGGGCGCTGATCCGGTAAAGCTATTCGACCAGGGTCAGAACGCGCACGCTCGCGGCGACTTGGCCAAAGAACCATCCGAGAAAGTCGAAAACTATAAGCGCGCACTCGCGTACTATGACGAAGCGATCAAAGTAAGGCCTGAGTTTCTGGAAGCAGAGTTTCAACGGGCGAATGCCTTAATCGCGCTGGACCGTTTACCCGAGGCCGAGACAGGTTTTCGCCGCGCTATTGCGCTGCGCAGAAATTGGTCGCTTCCCTACTCCGCTCTCGGCGCGCTTTTGGTCCGCCTCAACCGCGAAAAGGAAGCAGAAACTCTTTTGCGTGAGGCGCTGCGACTTGATTCCCAAGATCGTCTCGCGATTCAGGCGCTTGCCGGGATTCGTATCAAAGCCGGCGATGCGAAAGAAGCATTACAACTAGCTACGCGGGCAACGACAGAAAGCGATGCCGGCGCCGCAACCTGGTTTGTTCGCGCGCTCGCGGAGCGGGGTGTTGGCGATAACAAGTCTGCGCTCATCAGCCTGAATAAAGTTCTCGAGCTCGCACCGCAAAATTTTGATGCACTCATGGAGCGCGCTGAGCTTCGCATCAGCGAGCACGAATCAGCGATAGAGGATCTCAAAGCAGCGGAACTCTTTAGCGGTGTTGATAAAAAGAATCTGGTTCGTATTGCTGCCGCATACGACAGAGCCGGCAAAACTGAAGACGCCCAGCGCGTTGCCAAAAGTGCGGGCTTGAGCGACGCGAGTGGTGGGAGATCATCAGGAAGCGTTATCGGCACGGCCGAGGAACTCAATCTCGCGAACAGCGACGATCCGATCCAATCACGCGACGGTCTGGAAAAACTCCTCAAAAAAAATCCCGACAACGCGACCCTGCTCGCTCGACTGGGGGCGTCGTACCGGACAATCGATCCCGCCCGGTCATTGGTTTTCTACCGGCATGCTCTTGAACTCGATCCCGCCAATCCAAATTTCGCGACGGGGTACGGTGCTGCGCTTGTTCAGGCCCGCCGCTTTGCAGACGCAGTGGTCGTGCTAAGAAAGGTTGTCCTGGCAGCTCCCGCTAATTATGTAGCGCACGCTAACCTGGCAACGGCGCTCTACGAGTTAAAACAATTTCCCGAAGCGCTGATCGAATATCAATGGCTGCTGCAAACCAAACCCGATTTGACCGTTGCTCATTATTTCATTGCCACGGCGCACGATTATCTTGGAGAATACGAAGAGGCACTAGCATCGTATGAAACTTTTCTTGCTCATGCCGATCAGGACAAGAATCGATTAGAGATCGAGAAAGTAAAACTCCGCCTGCCGTCTTTGCATCGTCAGATTCAAAAGGGCGAAGGGGCAAAGCACAAATCCGGACAAAGTCGTAAACACTAAACTCTTCGTCCGGCCGAATTATCACCAATGAAACTTTTTCGAATTTCGCGCTTAGGAATTTCGAGCCTTATGGTTCTTTGCACTTGCGCGTTTTTAATCGCGGTGCAAGAAGTGCGGGCGCAGGACCAGACGGCACCTCCTCCGCTGAAAATAGTCACGCGGCAAGACAGGCTGCAGCTCGACGCAGAAAAAGATTCCAAGGCGCGCGTGCGTCTAACGCTTGACCTGGCCGAAGTTCATCTTGCAAATGCCGAAACCCAGACTTCACATCTCAATTACGACGACGCCGCTGCTGAGGCGGGGAAATATTCGGCGCTGATACAAGATGTGTTCGTTTTTCTGAACACGCTCAAGCAAGACAGCAACAAAACTCGCGACCTTTACAAACGCGTTGAGTTGGCGCTGCGCGCGCAGGGATCACGCCTGACCATTATGCGTCGCACCACACCATCGGCATATGCGGTTTGGATAAAAGAGACTGAAGATTTCGCGCGGCGGGGCCGCACCGAAGCGCTCAACTCTTTTTATGGCCAGACGGTAGTGCGGGATCGCCCTCCGCCACCACCACAAAGGCCGGGCAACAGCGCAGTTCAAAACAACGCCGTCCCACCTGAAAAAAAACCATGACCCGACGCATTTTTCTTTTAGCCCAGCTTAGTTTCCTGTTGTCGTGTTGCTTGAACGCCGCCTCGCACCCACTACAGACCCGCGACCATCTGACTCTTAAAGAGATCGATCTTGTTAAGGACGCGCAGGAGCTCGACAAACGGGTCGACGTATTTATCAAGGCGGCCAATCGTCGCCTGTTAGCGATTAAGCGACTGGACGCAGCAAGTACAAAGGAAATAAATAAAGATGCCGAGTTGTGGGGCGACCTTCCGTCAGGCAGTCGCAGTGATCTGGTAGGCGATATCGCAAAGATTCTCGACGAGGCGATTACCAACATTGACGATGTAAGCTCGCGCGACGAGAAAAATCCTGCATTACCTCGAGCGTTGCGCAAGCTCGCAGCGGCTGCTTCGCGCATCATCGATCAACTTAAGCCACTGCAAGCGCAGGCGGCGGACACAGCAGAAATCGGCAACTTCGATCAAGCAATGGAAAACGCTGAAACGATTGTTCAAGCCGCCAGCAAACTGGCTCCCGAGGTGGTTCAGAAAGGAAACAAAAGAGGCGAGCAAGCGAAAGAAACTCATTGAGTTTTACACTGAGAAGTTTTCCGCGTCTCGCCTTATCTTCTCTTAGTTTACCCTCGAGCTTTAGCTGCGGACCTTTCGTCACATTTCAAATCCAGAAGTGATACTGACAACTCTTAATCACGCGCTTTGCGCAGTGTCTCGGCGGCCCGTTTCAAAGCCTCAACGATCCTCGTCAGTGCTTCACCCGCGTTGACGGTGTTGCGATCGTCGAGCGCCTGCCGAAAATCGGGTAGCGGTTGCGCCGCATATCCGGTGTAAGTGCCCGGCGCGTAGACCTGATGCGTGTACCAGGTGCGATCGCGTAAACCGCGCGCGTCCGTCAAGTCTCGTTCAACGGCGATCAGCGCATCATTAATGCGCTGCATGCGGGCCACAGCGCGCTGCTGCCGATCGTTTGCTTCAACTCGTGTTCGTTCGATCTCTGCAACCGTGTCTTGTCTGGCGTGTTCAGTTCGCTCTGCTTCGCCCGCGAAAGCGTCGATGGCTTCATTCATTTGCTTTTCATCGACGCCACTCGTCAACTTGCGTTGCCGCGCAGTTTTCACGCTTTCAGCAAAGAAGTCGCGCACCTGCGTAGCGTAATCACGATAGTCGAGCGGCAGACCAACGGAATCAGCCAAACGCATTGCGATCGTTCCCCACAATCGCGCCGCGGTCACGTGATACATGAAGGTGGGATCGCCGAAGTGCGACATCCAGTAAAAATCGTCGTAGGCGGAATGATAGACGCCATAGTCTCCCCCAAATCCCATGTCGCTGGATGGAATTCCCAGATGCTGCAAAAACGGAGTGAAATCCGAACCTGAACCGAGCGCCCCAATTCGCGCTTCAGCGATGCGGGTGTCAGATCCTGTATCGGCACTCGCCAGTTCCGCATCGGGACTATCGTCGCGCGTCCGATCCTGCCACTGTTGATAAACCGTCTTGCCGCTCTTTGGATCAGGAACGTCGCGCGTCGAGGCCCGAATTAATTTCCACATCGATGGCACTGAAGACGCGCCAAAGTTAGCCCCCGAAACTGCTGCATCGACGTTCAGGTAAGCGACTGCTTTTTGTTTCAGTTCGTCCGCGTTTTCTTCGGCCCATTCTGTCGAACCTAACAAGCCGTACTCTTCGCCGTCCCAACTACAAAGCACAATGGTGCGCCGCGGTTTCCAGCCCTTTTTCAACAGACCGCCAAAAGCACGCGCCGCTTCCAGCATTGCCGTAGTGCCGCTGTTCGGATCCACCGCGCCAAACGTCCAGGCGTCGCGATGATTACCCATCACTACCCAACGATCTTTTT
>JBDUCB010000296.1:0-2030 GCA_040003695.1 bacterium | reverse complement strand
GAAAGCAAGATGAGCTTCTCAGCTTTTAGCTGTACGGCGATTTCCGCAGCAATCGTGTCGGCATTGATGTTAAAAACTGTGCCTTCCGCGTCCGCTCCCAGCGAGGAGATTACCGGCAAATATCCCTGGCCGAGCAACACTGAAAGCAGCCGCGAATTGATCTCAACTACGTCGCCCACGTGGCCGTAGTCCACTTGTGATCGTTCGCCGGTTTCGCGATTCAAAACCTCTTTGGGTGGGCGACGTTCGGCGTGCACAATGTTGCCATCAACTCCGGAAAGCCCAACCGCTTCGATGCCCCGATTGCGCAAGGCCGCGAGGATGTCCGTATTGATCTTTCCCGCGAAGATCATCTTGGCCATCTCCAAAGTTGCGTCGTCCGTAACGCGCCGTCCTTCAATAATCGTCTGTTCGATGCCCAGTTTGGAGGCGAGGTCAGACAATTGCTTGCCGCCGCCATGCACGACACAGATGCGAATGCCGACCTGGTGCAGCAGCGCCAACTCCTCGGCCAGTGAGCTGAGGTTGTTATGATCTTCGGTGGCTTTGCCGGATAGTTTTACGACGAATGTCTGTCCCTGAAAGCGCTGAATGTATGGCAGCGCCTCGCGCAAGAGATCGAGCCGTAGTTGATCGCCGACTTCGTAAGTATTCGTCATTCTTCCTCTTCGAACAAGATCAGCCGCGGATTAACGCGGATACGCGCGGATCAGAACAAGTAAAAGAGCTAAAGATTTTTACTCAGATTCGCGTTCATTCGCGTTTTTCCGCGGCTAATACTCTTTCCCAATCTTCCGCTTGACGCTCTCGCTCACGGTCGGGCTACTGCACCAAGCTCGCCATTATTGCTTTTTGCACATGCAGGCGGTTCTCTGCTTCATCGATGACGACTGAAGCAGCCGAATCGATCACTCTGTCACTAACGATCACGTTGCGTCGCACCGGCAAACAGTGCATGAAGATCGCGCTGTTAGTGCGCGCCATCTTCTGCTCATCCACAATCCACTTCTCGCGATACTGCGCGCGCTCCACAATATCTTGTTCAGGAGTTCCGTAAAACTGTCTTGCTCCCCAGCTCTTAGCGTAGATAACTTCGGCGCCATCAAAAGCGGCATCGATGTTTTTCGTTACCTGAACGCCGCCGCCTGCTGCCGACGCGCGCTGCGCTACAGTTTCCATTAACGCAGCGTCGAGGTCGTAGCCCGGCGGATGAGCGATTACGAGATCGTGGCCCATCTGCGCAGCGGCCAGCGCAAAACTATTAGGCACAGCCATCGGCAACGGTTTTGGATGCCAGGCCCAGGTCAGCACCACGCGCTTGCGTTTGGTGCCGAGCTTTTCGCGTATCGTCATCATGTCGGCCAACGCCTGACAAGGATGATGCATGGCCGACTCAAGATTGATTACGGGCACTTCGGAATACTTCGCAAATGCATTCAATATTGGATCGGTTCGCTCTTCATCCCAGTTCTTCAGCGCTGCAAAGGTGCGCACGCCGATAGCAGCACAATAGCGGCCGAGCACGCGCACAAATTCAGCAACGTGCTCAGTCTTGTCGCTATCCATACGCGTGCCCTCGCGATGTTCGAGCGTCCAGCTCGTGTTGCCGGGTTCGAGCATCACTGCGTTTCCGCCTAATTCGTGAACACCGACCTGCATCGACGCGCGCGTGCGCAATGAGGGATTGAAGAAAACCAGTGCGATCGACTTGCCTGCAAGCGGCTGTGAATTGTCAGTGCCACGTTTGAAGTGCACGGCGGAGTCAATCAATTGCTTCAACTCCTGGCTCGACAATTCAACTGTATTTAAAAATTTGTTCACTAAGTCTTTGCAAAAAAAGAGCGGGGGCAGGCCCCCTTCCTCACCCTGAGACTCTTAAATTTTGACCTGCTCTGCTTGTTTGAGAGCCTTTCAATGTGTTGGCGTTGCGCAAGTTCAAACAGCTCAGGGTCGGGAAGGGGGCCTGCCCCCGCTGTTTTGCTTTGAAAGAACTTCGCTCAGTTTTTCAACAAATAGGTCAACTTCAGGTC
>JBDUCB010000235.1:0-6737 GCA_040003695.1 bacterium | reverse complement strand
CGGACATAATATTCGTATGCCGATTTATGAGTTTGAGTGTACAAAGTGTAAGGCACACACCGAAGTCTTTCAGAAGATGAACGCCAAGCAGCCGACGAAGTGTCCCCAGTGTGGCGGCCGTTTGGAAAGATTAGTTTCAGCGCCGGCGATTCAATTCAAGGGTTCCGGTTTTTACCTGACCGACTACGGTCGCAGCGGCCAAAAAGCTCTGGAAAAAAAGCAAAGCGAAGCAACCAGCAGCGACGACAAGAAATCTGATAAACCGGAAAAGAAAACTAAAGACACCTCCCCGGGTAAGAAAACTTCCGAAAAAGCTTCCGCAACCAAAGTCTCCACTGGTGATTGAAGCCCGCGCGTTTTGAGTTCATGTCCAAGCGATTAAAGACGGCAGCCCCAAACAGCAGCCAGAAAAAAGGAAGGCGTCTGTCCGCTTTCTCGATTTTCATTTGTCTCGTTGCCTTGCTGGGCACGTGTGTGGCGTTGATGGCCCAGGCGGGCCGCAAGCCGGCCCCGACCAACACAGGCGGAGTGCTGGTAAATGTCATTGCCAAACGCGCCGACAATTCCGCGCGGCAGATTACTTCGAAACAACTTTCGGTTTACGACAACGGTACGGAACAAACCATTCGCAACTTCACGCCCGACCCTTCGCCGGCGCGAATCGTGCTGCTGGTTGATAACTCACTGACAATTCGCGCGGACGTGGAAAAACTCGAACGGGCGGCGCGCGAGTTTGCTTACGAGATTTTCGAAGGAGACAAGCTGTTGATTGTGGGCTATGACGAACAGGCGGAAATTGTTGCCGACTGGACCGATGACGCAAAAGCCATTGACAGTTCGTTGAAGCTGTTTCGCAAAAAGGGCCAACCGCACTTGTTTGACGCGGTGACTGCGGTCATCAATGAGGCACTACGATCGACGCCCGGACAAAAACGCGTCATCGTAGTCATCAGCGACGGATTGGACCGCGGCAGCAAAACTACATTTGAAAAAATTCTTTCTGAATTACAGTTCCTGGACATCACCGTTTACGCAGTTCAAGCGCAGGACCGCACGCGGGGTGCCATTCGCCGCGACGTGCCCAAGCCAAAGCAGGTGATCGACAAACTGGCGGAAGGAACTGGCGGCGTCATCTTCTCAATTGATGAGCCGGCGGTAGCGGCAAAGACAATTTGCGATGAGCTGAAGAAGAATCGTTACGTGCTGTCGTATCTTCCTTCGAACGCGCCGTTTGGCGAAGCACGGAATTTGTTGATTGTCGGCGATGAGGGAATCACTGTGCGGGCGAAGACAGTGCAGCCGCCGAACTAGTTCAGAGTCCAAATAGTAGTGCAGAGTACAACCTTTAGGTTGCAAACTTGCGGACGGACGCAAGCTGAAGCTTGTACTCTGAACTCATTGCTTCCTGCGCGAGTAAAAATAAAACAACACCGCGATAATTAGCAGCACCAGACTTTCCATGAAAACGAAGAAGCGCGGAACGAAAATTCCATCTTCATCATGAGCATCTGAAAACGCGACAAAAGTTCCCACGATCAATCCGGCGGCCAGCCACACAATTTGTCGTCTGCGATCCCACATTCATGTGTGAACAGGAAACCGTGAACAGAGAACCGTAAAAGGCAAGAGCCACGTTCACGGTTTTCGGTTCACGGTTTACTGCTTGCTACTTCAGTATTCCCGACAGCCAGTGCATGATGTTTAGTGCAAACTGCCGGTTGTCGTTGCCAGGCACGTTCATGCCCATCTTAAATTGTTCCGAACCAGAACCAGCCACCTGCGCCGACAACATTGCCGCTTCTCCGAGGATGACAACGCGGCCCTTGCCAAACTTAAACGCGAGACCTTGCGCCTGGCCCGCCACGGATTTCTTTGGACCGCCCATCGGATCGGCTTGATCGTTTGCCGTCGCAGCCAAAAGCAGGAGTGGCGCAGAACTCGAAGGACCTTTCAAAGCCTGACCGGTGAAAGTTTGCACCCGGTTGATCCGCTCAGTGTCGTTGCGGCCCTGGGTAATCGGATGGTCCAGCAGTAATTTGTTTTCTCGGGAAAAAATCAATAGAGACGGATTGTCCGCGACCGAGTGCTCCGTATCAAACACGAAGCCTTTGCTCATCTCGACATCAAAACGCTTGGCCAGAATTTCGGCAGCCGCGCCAAACGGCGCATGGTCGGCAATCAACAACAGGGCTCCGCCGTTGCGCACCCAATCACTTACTGCCTCGCATTCCTCCGCGGTGAAAGCAGGTTTGTCCGCGCCTTCGTCATCCATTTCCTCGGCGCCGAGCGCATTGGCAATCACCAGCAGCTTGAACGACTGCAGCGACTCTTTACTGAAAGGCTTGCGGTTGGCAGCAACATGATAACCGTCGCTGAAGATCAGATCGACAAATGGTTTATAGCGGCCGGTGGTTGTATGAAGGTTATTGTGAGCTTCGTCGAACATCACGCGCGGAAAGTTTTTTGTATAAGCGGGATGTTCAACGTGCGGGTTGAAATTAGGATCGGCGGTTTGCTGGCCGAGCGCGGCAGCGCTCAGTACGATCACGAATGCACTAATAAATGACCACTTAATGGATTGCTTCATCATTCATCTTCGCGGCTCTGTGCCTTCCTTGCGTTAAGGCCTCGGCCCTATCCGCGGGTCGGAGCTCTGTTAGTAAGAGCCAGGGCAATCCCGCCTTCCTAACCTGAGAGACTCTGTGATGGGCTGATAACCACCATCTTGTGAGCCTGTCAATATGAGGCCGAAGGATAACGTTATTCAGCTCGTGGTCGGGAAGGGGGCCTGCCCCCGCTGATTGGTTTGCAGAATACTAAGCTCGAGCACTAAGTTTCTCTAGTCTTTCCGCTGCCAACATCAGCGTCTCATCCTTTTTGCAGAAACAGAAACGCACTTGCTGGGCCCCGCGTTCCGGAACGCTGTAGAAGCTAGAGCCAGGCACGCAGGCGACGCCAACTTTGCGAATTAAGTGTTTGGTAAACTCAACGTCATTCGCGAATCCAAACGCGCTAATGTCGGTCATGATGTAGTAAGCCCCGTCTGGATGAAACGTTTTAAACCCGGCATCCTCCAGCACCGGCAACAGTAGATCGCGGCGCGCGCGATATTCCGCCTGGAGTCGATCGTAGTATTCCGCCGGCAACGACAGCGCGTAAGCGCCGGCGCTTTGTAGTGGCGCGGCCGCACCGACCGTCAGAAAGTCGTGGACCTTGCGAATCGCTCCGGTGATCTCCGGCGAGGCAATGCAGTAACCAACGCGCCAGCCAGTGACTGAATACGTCTTGGACATTGAATTGACGATCACAGTGCGCTCGCGCATGCCGGGCAACTGGGCCATGGAAATGTGCGCGATCTCGGCGCCTTCATGGGGATAGATGATGTGTTCGTAAATCTCGTCAGTAAAACAGAGCGCATCAAACTCCAGACAGAGTCCGGCAATGAATTCCATTTCAGCTCGAGTAAAAACTTTGCCGGTTGGATTATTTGGATTGCAAAGAATTATCGCGCGCGTCTTGGCATTGAAGACTGAGCGCAATTCGTCGCGGTCGAAACTCCAGTCAGGCGCGCGCAAGGGAACATAGCGCGGGGTTGCGTCGGAAAGAATTGCGTCGGGCGCGTAGTTTTCGTAGAAGGGCTCGAAGACGACAACTTCCTCCCCCGGATCCACCGTCGCCATCATCGCCGCAATCATTCCTTCGGTTGAGCCGCAGGTGACGGTTAACTCCGTTTCCGGATCGACGTCCAGGCCCAGATACCATTTTGTTTTCCGAGCAATGGCCTCACGAAAATCACGCGCGCCCCAAGTGATCGCATACTGGTTGATATCGTCGGCGATGGCCTGCATCGCGACGCGTTTGATATCGTCGGGTGCGGCGAAATCAGGGAACCCCTGTGACAGGTTCACCGCGCCGTGCTTCAACGCCTCGCGTGTCATCTCGCGAATCACCGATTCAGTGAAGAGACTTGCTTTTTTTGAGACGCGATTGGGTTTTGAAGTTGCGGGCGTGGTCATGATCTTAAGCTAAAAGCCAACTACTCTTCTCAAATTTAGTTCATCGGATCCTAGTATCGCGCACCTGGTCGCCGTTCGCCGAGGAGGTGGTAGTTCCGCTGCTCAATGGCAGAGAGAGGGCGGCTGCGATCAACATACATTGAGATGTGTGAAAAACGATATGCAGCCAGGCCAACACTAAAAATGATGCCGCAAGCGAGGAATACCTTAGCAAAAGTTTGCCAGCGGCGCTTGCCTAAAAAACTGTCCCAACAGTAGAGGCTGTAAATAATGGCGATGGGAAAGGTGATATAGAACGTGTGCGATGAAGGTGGTTTGCTGGCGAAGATGAAGATGCCGTAAAGGAGCAGGATGGTGAAGAGCGTCAGATACTTAATGGCGGGCCAATCCTTTTGGGTGTGGCTTTTCTTAAACCAGAGCAGAATCAGTGTAATCGGCTGAAGAATTCCGACCACGAGGAGAAAAATTAATATAGGGATCAACCATGGCTCCGCTTTAACGAACGCGAGACGCTTGACGGAGTTGCCGCCGAGAAAGCGCGCCACCTCAAAGCTGGCGAAAGATAGAAATCTTGCCAGAATTCCCTCGGTTAAATTAAAAATGCTACGCAGATTTGCGGCATTGAATCCGATAGTTCCTTCTGTTCCTCCCAAGCCTGCCGCAAGGCCGTACTTCATAAACGTCGGCACAAGCAGGCTGCCCGTCAGGGCAGCTCCGAAAAAGAACCAGACGATAGAAGCGAGAGCCTTCGCTCCCTGGTCGCGCAGTTGAAAATAGAAAGAGGCAATGACGAAAGGCACCAGGACAACCCATGACATGTGCAATTGCATAGACCAGCAAAACGCAAAACCCATCATGAAGTTAGCGAGGCGGCGCGAGATGAGACGCCTGGTTGTCTGCGGATAAATTTCGAGTGCGCCAACAAAGAAAACAATGCTGCCCGGAAGCAGATAAGAAGGATTAACGAGATGGGTTGAATAGTTCAGCGTCCAGGGCGAGGTCATTAGCCAGATCCAGATGAACCACCGGGGCGTTTCGGGAAGACGCCGGCTGCAATACCACGCGAGCAGGCAGAGACTGAGGAACGAGAGAATATTCAAGAGAACGAAAGGCGCTTCGGGAATGTGTAGAGCGAAGAGAGGTAGAGCGACGAGCAGGCTTTGCAGTGCGCCCGGAAGTTGTACTTGAAAAGTAATGTCCGGGCCAAAATAGGGCCACGCGCCGGTGGAATAAAACTTCAAGCCGAGGAGATAGATTTGCAGCTCGTCCTCGTACCAAAACTCAGAGCAGAGGCCGAATGCTAAGCGGAAAAGGAAAGCGCAACAGAGAAAAATCAGGAGCTTTTTTCGGTGTTGAAAGAATCTATCCCACCAGGAATATTTGCTCACGCGGACGATCCCCAGGCTGCTCGCATTGATTTTGGTTTGAGTTAATCAAGCATCGGAACCTTGATGCTTTTTTCGCGCGCAGTCGCTTCGGCTTCTTCATATCCCGCATCGACGTGGCGCGCAACACCCAAACCGGGATCGTTTGTCAGCACGCGGTTGAGACGCTTCGACGCTTCATCTGTGCCATCAGCAACCGAAACCTGTCCCGCGTGCAATGAATAACCAATGCCTACACCACCGCCGTGATGAAACGATACCCAGCTCGCGCCGCTTGCAGTATTCAACAGTGCGTTGAGTATCGGCCAATCCGCGACAGCATCTGATCCATCCTTCATTGCTTCCGTTTCGCGAAACGGAGACGCCACCGAACCGGTGTCCAAATGATCGCGGCCGATAGCGATCGGCGCTTTCAAATCGCCGCGCTTCACCAGCTCATTGATTGCTTCGCCCATCTCTGCACGTTCGCCATAGCCAAGCCAACAGATGCGCGCCGGCAGCCCCTGAAACTGAACCCGATCGCGCGCCAGTCGCAGCCAGCGATTCAAAGTACGATCGTCAGGGAAAAGTTCCAGCGCCAGGTCGTCAGTCTTTTGTATGTCACTCGCATCGCCTGAGAGTGCCACCCAACGAAACGGACCTTTGCCTTCACAAAAGAGCGGTCGGATGTATTCAGGCACAAAGCCAGGAATCTCAAACGCGTCCTTGCAGCCGGCATCGAATGCCATTTTGCGAATGTTGTTGCCGTAGTCGAACGTGATCGCACCCGCGCGCTTCAACGCGAGCATCGCTTCAACGTGATCGACCATGGAAAGCATTGATCGATTGATGTACGAGCGTGGATCCCTTTGCCGCAATTCGACGGCTGCTTCGAGAGTCAAGCCGGCCGGTACATAGCCATTCAGCGGATCGTGCGCGCTTGTCTGATCAGTTACAGCGTCTACTTTTAATCCGCGTCGTACGATCTCGGGAAGGACTTCGGCGCAGTTTCCTACCAGGCCAACTGAAATTGCGCGCTTCTGTTCGCGCGCGTCTTCAACAATATCGAGCGCTTCATTCAGTGACAGCGCCAGGCGATCGCAGTAACCGTTCAGCACGCGACGCTCTATGCGAGCTGGATCAACTTCAACACCCAAGAACACCGCACCGTTCAGCGTGGCCGCCAGCGGTTGCGCGCCGCCCATGCCGCCCATACCACCGGACAAAACCAGTTTGCCGCTCAGGTCGCCGCCAAAATGTTTGTCCGCCATTGCCGCGAACGTTTCAAACGTTCCCTGTACGATGCCCTGCGTGCCGATGTAAATCCAACTGCCGGCCGTCATCTGGCCGTACATCA
>JBDUCB010000060.1:0-6762 GCA_040003695.1 bacterium | reverse complement strand
TACTGACCTCATGACACGTACGCGACGAACAATAATCTTGAAACTGAACCAGTACCGCCAGGACGCTCAACTGTACTTTTAATTGAAGCTCAGAGTATAAAAGCAACATGCTCATCGTAATGAAAGCTGATGCTACCGACGGCCAGGTTGAGGCCGTGGTGCGCGTCGTCGAAGGGCTGGGGTACAAAGCGCATCCTATGCCTGGCGCCGCCAGAACGGCTATTGGCGTCACTGGAAATGCAGGCGCGATAGATCCGTCGCGTTTCGAAAACCTCGCCGGCGTGGCAGAAGCAATTCGCGTGACCAAACCCTACAAACTCGTTACGCTCGATCTGCATATGGAAAAAACTGTGGTGCGAGTCGGCGATGCGTCCATCGGTGGCGACGAGTTAGCCATCATTGCTGGACCATGTGCAGTTGAAAGTCGCACACAGGCTTTCGCAGTTGCGGAGGTTGTGCGGCGCAGCGGCGCCCGTTTTTTCCGCGGCGGAGCGTTCAAGCCGCGTACGTCGCCTTATGCGTTTCAGGGCCTGGGTGAAGACGGTTTAAGGATTCTTGCGGAGATTCGCGAAACTTACGGATTGAAAATTGTAACCGAGGCGTTAGATGAGCCCGGCGTTGATCTGGTTGAGCGTTATGCAGACATGATTCAGATCGGCGCGCGCAGCATGCAAAATTTCACGCTGCTGAGGCGCGTAGGTAAATCATCGTTACCGGTATTATTAAAACGCGGGTTATCGGCGACGCTGGATGAGTGGTTGCTCGCGGCGGAATACATAATGGCGGAAGGGAATTATCGAGTTGTTCTTTGCGAGCGCGGCATTCGCACTTTTTCACAACACACCAGAAACACTTTGGACCTTGCAGCCATCCCGGCTGTCAGACGTATTTCACACCTTCCTGTAATCGTGGACCCTTCTCACGGAACTGGAAAAAACTATATGGTGACGCCGCTTGCACGCGCCGGTGTTGCCGTGGGCGCTGATGGATTGATTGTCGAGGTTCACGATTCCCCGGACAACGCGCTTTCTGATGGCGCACAAGCACTGACGCTGGATCAATATGAACGGCTTGTTAGTGAGGTGCGCGCCATTCACGAAGTGATCGCGCCGGCGCCGGTTGGCTAAGACTTAGGCTTCTTTTTGATCTCGCCCGAAAGAATATTTGCCAGCTCGCTAAAGAAAACAGAACGCGGCATAACCTGATCATAGCCCGCCTGCACGGCTTTCCTTTGCAACTCAGCTTCAACGTGGGAGAAAAACCCAACCACCGGAATGCCCTCGAGTCTTTGGTTAGTTTTTAATTCACCACCAAGCGCAATAGGATCGAACTTTGCATGTTGCAAATCGACGACGATCATGTCGGGCACGCCGTCCTCAACGCTGTGGCGCAGAGCCTCGATACCGCGCGGGAAGACAGCAAGCATCCCCAAAGCCTTAGCCGTGGCCCGCACTTTCGAGGCCAAAAACATGTCATCAATTACAACAATTACGGTTCGAATCATATCGCTTTCGAGCTGAGAACAATTGAGGTTGGTCGTTGTAGCGTCCGCTTCGTTGCACGTTTACAACGCAATGTCATATCAGTGAGGATAGCATCTCAGTTTGTCGTTCGGGATCATTTCGCGTAAAGATAAGTTGCGATGGTCACCGCGATTCCCCCGCTGAAAGATTCTGCAACACTTGAGTTTGGCGATGTCGAGGCGCAGCCAATCGCTGAACGCGACATTTCAAAACTCGTGTTGGCATCATACAACATTCGCTATGCAGTCGGCCGCTTTTTGATATCGAGCGGGCTGCTACGGAAAGTTGGTATTACCCTCAATCGAAAACGCGCGCATCAAGTTGGTGAAAATATTCGCTTCGCTGCGGAGGTTTTTAGCTCGGGTAAACTAATGCCGTCTCCAGATGTGCTGGCTTTGCAGGAAGCAGATAAACAAACGAGTCGCGCCGGTGGCCATCATGTCGCCAGTGAACTGGCACAAGCGATGGAAATGTCGTGGGTACACGCGCCCGCTGGTATACCGCGCGGACAACCGCCGTTGCCGAGACAATGGTGGCTCGACTTTGAAGAGCAGATTGCATTGCACGATTCCGGCGATACCGGCGTCGCTTTGCTCAGTCGTTTTCCGCTGAAAGAAACAACGCGTATTGATCTGCCGTGGCACGAATGTCCCTGGAGGCCGCGGCTCGCGATGGCGGCGACCCTTTCGCTGGGCAAGAACAAGCTGCGGATTTTGAACGCGCATGTCGATCCACATGCTGCGATTGGCGCACAACTGGAACAACTTGAAGTGTTAACAGAAGAAGCGAAAAAGCATTCGGGTCCAACTCTAATTGTCGGCGATTTCAATACCTTATCACGACAAAAATGTGCGGAAACAAAAAACTTCATGCAGGCCCGCGGCTTTCAAACGCCAATTCCTACTGGAACGCCTACCTGGCGCGGCGCAGGAATTCGTTTGCATGCTGATTGGATTTTCTATCGCAACGTGAAGATTACAAAGTGGGGAGTCGCTCGGCCGTTGAACGTCTCCGATCACTGGCCCGTTTGGGCGGAAATCGATATTGGATGAAAGCCGAGGCACTCAAGAACCTGAAAGGCACTTCAGCCAAAGAACCTCAGGGTTGGCAAGAGTGGTTTACCCCGCTGGTTTAATGGCACTCGAGCATGAGCGGGGGGCAAGCCCCCTTCCCGACCATGAGGTTGCTTTCTTGAATCACTGTTCGTATCTCTGTGGAAAATGACCGAGAGAATCGCGAGTAAAGATAATTCCCTGCTGCGGGAAGCGCGTGCTGTTCGAGACGGTAAAGTTGAGGAATCGATCTTCATCGAAGGACTGCGTCTTTGTGAAGAAGCAGTGACTTCCGAACTTCCCATCCACGCGCTTATTTTTTCTGACGAGCTTGCACAGAAACCAAAACCTGCCGAGTTAATTGAAAAGTTTGCCGCGGCCAGCGAACGCGTCGCAATTGTCAGCGAAAAGTTGCTGGCTTCGATCTCCTTCAGCAAAACACCCCAGGGCATCGTGATGCTCGCAGCGCGTCCCGAGATGAGCAAAGAAAATCTCACGCGCCGGCAGAGCGAAACGCCTTTGATTGTGGTGATGCATCGAATTACCAATCCAGTAAACGTGGGGGCGATCCTGCGCACTGCCGAGGCAACTGGTGTTAGCGGCGCTATTGCGACCGAAAACGCCACCGATCCTTTTTCTCCGAAGGCGTTGCGCGGCGCAATGGGCGCGGCGTTTCGTGTACCAATCTGGTTTCGTGCAAGCTACGCGGAAGTGATCGACTGGTGCTCGCAACAGGGCATCAAAACAGTTTGCGCTGACCTCGATACTGCTACGGTTTACAGTGACATCGATTGGACGGTTCCCCGCGCGTTGATTCTTGGACCGGAAACGAGCGGCTTGACGCGCGCTGAGATCGAAGCAGCGTCGGAAGCCGCAAGAATCCCGATGCGAGCGCCAGTTGAAAGTTTGAATGTATCGGTCGCGGCGGGAGTGCTACTCTATGAGGCAGTTCGCCAGCGCGATCATCTTCCCGTCAAATGAAAATGCAGATAAGTGACAGTTTGATACTCTGGCCCGTTCGACACGATCTGGTATTCGCTAAGCTTCTTTTCGCGGACGATTTCGCTCATCACATAAAACAAGTCCACTAAAGAATCGCGATCAGAACCCGAGAGGTCGCCAATATCCTTTATGTCTTTCTTCGGAATGATGACGTAGTGAACGCGGGGAGCGGTACTTGGCTCCTCAATTACGATTGTCTTATCAGTCTCCTTCACCACTCCGGGAATCAATCCAGAAAACCTCTGTATGCCGACGCTCGATATTAGTCCCACCAATTCATCCGGCCGAAGACAGCTTCCTTCACAGTTCCGAACCGTCAGGAACTGTCGCGGCCGCGTGTTTGAAAACAAATAAGCGCCGGATAGCAACCCGAACAATAGCGCCGCAATCAGCAGAAAACCCAACTTGGTTTTACTCATGTTTTTTCCATTCCCCAATAGCATATTTGTTTCATGAATTGCCACGACCCTATTGTTGATGGCCGAGTTTAAAGTAGAATAGGCCCGTTTCCGAGAAGTTTAGTTTTAGTTTTTGCGCAGCATGACCGGGCTGCGTTTTTTGCACGCATGGCCGAAGAGAATCAGCCAAAGAAAAAGAGACGGGAAGAGGCACTGCCCGAGCGTTTGATGCGGCGTGTGCTTGAGAGCATGGGCGAAGTCGTGGACCGCAAGTTTGGGCGGACTGTAGCACCAAAGGGCGGCCTGACAACTTCGCAACTCATCGAGCGCATGAAGAAGACGATCGACGATCGCGTGCGCGACGAAGGTGGCCGCGGCCGCATCGCGCCCCACCACATGAAGCTGAAAGTCGAATGGGGCACGCACTCCGAAGCGCCCAGCGAAATAATCAAAGACCTGGAAACCGAAGTCCTGGCCGCCGCCATCGACCACATTAACGACCACCGGTATCGCACGCTGGCGCCGGTAAAAGTAGAAACGGAAGTCGACATCTTTACCAGCGGCATATCTGTCGACCCGACGTTCGGCGAGTTTGAAGAAAAACTTAGACGAGAGGATGAAGAAAAACGCGCACAGCATTTGCCCGCGCCACCCAAAGGAGTGCCGCCCATTCCGGACGTTGGCGTGATCGCCCGTGTGACTATGAGTAACGGCACACGAGAGGTTCAACTCGTGTTCAAGCCCGGCGGCCGCCGGCTAAATGTAGGACGGGCCACCGATAACGAGCTGGCCTTGCCGGACGCGAGTGTTTCAAAAATTCACGCTACGCTGTTGATGAACCAACAGGGAACGTTGCTGGTCGCCGACACTGGATCGACAAATGGAACTTTTATAAATGGCCGTCGCATCTCGTACGGCGAAGCACGACAGATTGTGGACGGCGACGTGGTGGGCTTTGGCGACGTCGAAGTTCGCTTTCGCAGAACCGGATGATTTTTAGAGTTTGCGCTTTGGCATTGAGAACTATGTAACGGCTCAGCTCTATTTTTTTTTACCATTAATGATGATGATTCTCTTCCTGCTCTTTCAATCGGCCTCTCCCACCCCATCCGTCAGCGTGCCGGAAAAGATGCCGGCGATCCTGACGCTAATCTACCTTGGTGGACTGGCGCTAATTGCGTTGCTGTTGCTGGTATCGCTCTTTCGCAATCGACGTCGCGGCGTCGTCACCGCGCTCGCAATCGATGATAATCTGCCAAAAGCAGTAAAGCGCCGTCTCGGCTCGACCTCAACCAATCGCGGCCTGCGTGCTCTGCGTTGGATATTTGTCCTGCTGGCGTTGGGTCTGTTTGGTTTTCATGTGTACTGGACCCACTACGCGCAGGAGAACAACGAAAGGTTTCAGGAACTCAGTTACAAAGATTTGCGCAATCGCCGCCTGTCGGAATCGACGCTGCGCGGTTGGCTTTTGGATCGCAGTGGCAAACTCGAAAACGCGCTGGCGTTGTACCGTCGCGATTCCAGTGGGAACATTTACCGCGATTATCCGATGGACCAGGCGATGGCCCAGATTTTTGGTTCCGATCGCGGCGATCCTGGGCTTGAGCGGGCACTGTTTGGAACGCAGAGTGGCGCGCTTCCCGAAGCGCTCGACGTTGCCCGGGGCCGGACCATCAACATCAAGGGCAATACCGATGTTCGCTTGACCATTGATCGCGATCTGCAACAGACCGCGATGGACCAGTTGAAAGGAAAGCACGGCGCGGTTGTCGTAATGAATCCCCAAACAGGCGAAGTTCTGGCGCTCTACAGTGAGCCTTCCTACAGCTTGAAGGAAGTTGAAGACGAAGCTACCTGGATTAAGCTCGAGACGAATCAGCGCGATCGTCCGCTGGTAAGCCGCGCACTTGGCGCTTATTACATTCCCGGTTCCACCTTCAAAACCGTGACCATGACGGCTGCTTTTCTCGCGGGCGAGCAGAACACGCAATTCACCTGTAGCGGCGGCGGCTATTACGCCGCTCCGGGCGCCAACGTGATTTTCGACGATGGTGGCGCCGGAGAGGTGCATGGACGCATTGGCATCGATACGGCGTACGAAGTCTCATGCAATCAGTATTTCGCGCAGATGGGCGTAAAGCTCGGCGCTGAGCGTCTGAAAATCGCCGCGCAACTGCTCGGCATTGGTACTTACGACACGCCAAATGAGGCCTTGCGGGGACGAAAAGAACCCGAGATTTGGAATGCCAGCAGCCAAGCGGTAAAGCGCGCGCTGGCGCCGCGCGAAGCTACTATCGTCACCGGCAAACAGGTGACACGGTACGATCTGGCATTGATGGGTTACGGCCAGGGATATGCGGGCCAGATGACGCCGTTTCAAATGGCGCTAGCCGCGTCGGCGATTGCGAACATGGATGGGCATTTGATGAAGCCTAAGATTGAATTCAATCAACCTCCGGAAATGTTCAAGCAAGTGATGTCGCCACAAATAGCGGCGACGTTACGCAGCATCATGGGCCGCGTTACCGGCGGCGCCCGAGGCACCGCACGCGGAGTTTTTGCTCCTGTGAAAGCAGCGGGCATCAACACCGGAGGCAAGACTGGGACTGCACAGAAAGTAGTGCCAGTCTACGATCCGAAAACCGGAGAACCGAAGACGCGTCATCGCGTTGAAAAGGACAACAAGGGCAACATCATTCGCGAATATGAAGAGACGATCATGGATGAAGAGCATCCGCGCGTTGATGGTTGGTTCTTATGCATTGCTCCGCTCGAGCGGCCCCAGCT
>JBDUCB010000333.1:0-6778 GCA_040003695.1 bacterium | reverse complement strand
AACCGCAACAACCGTCTGAAAAAACTGATGGAGCTGCGTGCTCCGGAAGTTATTGTGCGTAACGAAAAGCGCATGCTGCAGGAAGCGGTCGACGCGCTGTTTGATAACGGCCGACGTGGCCGCGTGCTGCGCGGCGTAAACAATCGTCCGTTGAAATCGTTAAGCGGGACACTCAAAGGCAAGCAGGGACGTTTTCGTCAGAACCTGCTGGGCAAACGCGTTGACTACTCCGGCCGTTCAGTCATCGTTGTTGGTCCGGAACTGAAGCTGCACCAGTGTGGCTTGCCAAAGAAGATGGCGCTCGAGCTGTTCAAGCCATTTATTTACAACCAACTCGAGAAGCAGGGGCACGCTGCCACCATCAAGCAGGCACGCGAGATGGTTGAACGGCAGGAGCCTGTCGTTTGGGACATTCTTGAAGAAGTGATCCGCGAGCATCCAGTGCTTTTGAATCGCGCGCCAACGCTGCACCGGCTTGGCATTCAGGCGTTCGAGCCAGTGTTGGTTGAAGGTAAAGCAATCAAGATTCATCCGCTCGTTTGTACGGCATTCAACGCCGACTTTGACGGCGACCAGATGGCGGTGCACATTCCGCTTTCGCCGGAAGCGCAGATTGAAGCCGCAGTGTTGATGCTTTCGAGCAACAACATCCTTAGTCCCGCCAGCGGCCAGCCGATTGCCGTGCCCTCGCAGGACATTGTGCTCGGAATTTATTACTTGACGCGCGACCGCGCCGGCGCAAAGGGCGAAGGCCGCGTGTTTGCTTCGCTTGAAGAAGTGTTGCTGGCCCTCGACGCGCAATATGTAACTACGCAGACGCCAATTAAACTGCGCATTCAGGGCGATCTGATCGACCTGACGCAGGAACACGATCAGCAGGACATTCTGCGCGCGGTTGTTCAGGACGACGTGCGCCGCGTGATCAATACGACAGTTGGCCGCGTGATCTTCAACGATTCGATTCCCGCCGGCTTGCCGTTCATCAATGGCACGCTGAAGAAGAAGGGACTGCAATCGCTCGTTAACTATTCACACATTCGCCTCGGTCACGAGATGACTGTGAAGATGCTGGACGATTTGAAGAGTCTGGGCTTCCTTTACGCAACGAAGGCAGGCATCTCGATCGGCATTGACGATCTGGTCACGCCCGATGCGAAGAAGGGGCTGGTTGGCAAGGCGGAGAAGGACGTAATTGCAGTTGAGCAACAGTATCTCGACGGCGTTATCACCAACGGCGAACGCTACAACAAGGTGATCGCCATCTGGTCCGAAGTGACAGACAAAGTTGCCAAGGAAATGTTCAAGGCGATGGACGAGCGCGAGAAATCGTCCGGCGAACTCAATCCAATTTTGGTTATGAGCGATTCCGGTGCGCGCGGCAGTGCGCAACAGATTCGCCAGTTGGCGGGTATGCGCGGCTTGATGGCGCGCCCATCCGGCGAAATCATCGAGACGCCGATTCATGCGAACTTCCGCGAAGGCCTGAACGTGTTGCAGTACTTCATCTCGACACACGGCGCTCGCAAAGGTCTCGCCGACACGGCGCTGAAGACTGCCGATTCGGGTTATCTGACGCGGCGTCTGGTTGACGTGGCGCAGGACGTGATCATCAGCGAACAGGACTGCGGCACGCTGCGCGGCATTTCGGCGAGCGCTATCGTTGAAGGCGGCGAGGAAATTGAGTCGCTGCGCGATCGCATCGTCGGTCGCACGGCACTTGAGGATGTGATTGATCCGGTTGAGGGTCGCACCATCGTCGAATCCAATCAGGAGATCGATGAAGGTCTGGCGGCCGAAATTCAGCGCTCTGGCGCGCAACGCGTTCGCATTCGTTCAGTTTTGACGTGCGAATCGCGTCGCGGCTGCTGCATCAAATGCTATGGCCGCAATCTCGCCACCGGACGGCCGGTTGAAATTGGCGAAGCGGTCGGTGTCATCGCCGCGCAATCGATTGGCGAACCGGGCACACAGCTCACCATGCGCACGTTCCACATCGGTGGCACGGCGCGTCTTGAAGAGTCTTCGAAACACGAAGCACGGCAGGATGGCGTAATCAAATACGTCGAACTGCAAACGGTGAAGAGCCGCAAAGGCGAGCGCATCGCCATGAACCGCAACGGTTCACTGACGATCATGGACGATCGCGGACGCGAGGTAGCGCGTTACCAGATCGTTTATGGCGCGCACATTCTGGTCGAAGATGGCGCGCGTGTGACGCAGGATCAGTTGCTGGCAACCTGGGATCCGTTCACGTTCGCAATCCTTACTGAAGTCGCTGGTCACATTAAGTTCCAGGACCTGAAGGAAGGTGTGACCTATGATGAAGAAGTCGACGAAGTAACCGGCCAGTCGCGGTTGGTTGTGAAAGACTCGCCTGACGAGAAGAAGCAACCGCGCATGGAGATTCGCAGCGCGGCCAATAAGATACTGAAAACTTATCAGATGCCGGTGCGCGCGAATCTGATGGTGGTCGACGGTGAAACTGTGGAACCTGGCGATATCATCGCGAAGATTCCGCGTGAAACAACCAAGACCAAAGACATCACCGGCGGTTTGCCGCGCGTCGTCGAGTTATTTGAGGCAAGACGTCCAGCAGAAACAGCCGTCATGTCGGAAATCGACGGCACGGTGGCGCTTGGTCCAATCGCTAAGGGCAAACGCAAGCTGATTATCACTGGCGACGATGGTGAGGAACGCGAGTATGACATCCCGCGCGGCACGCACATTAACGTGCAGGAAAGTGATCGCGTACGCGCCGGCGAAGCGCTGATGGATGGCCCACTCAACCCGCACGACATTTTGCGCGTGCTGGGGATGCAGCGCTTGCAGGAGTACCTCGTCAATGAAATTCAGGAGGTCTATCGTCTGCAGGGCGTAAACATCAACGACAAGCACATTGAGGTGATCGTTCGTCAAATGCTGCGCTGGGTGAAAATCAAGGAAGTGGGCGATACAGACTTTCTGCTCGAGGAGCAGGTGGATCGTTTCCGTTTCACTGATGAAAACGAACGTGTGGTTCGTGAGAAGGGCGAGGTTGCCCAGGCCGAGCCGTTGTTGCTCGGTATCACCAAAGCATCGCTTTCGACGGACTCGTTTATCTCTGCTGCGTCGTTCCAGGAAACAACCCGGGTGCTGACTGAGGCCGCGATTTCGGGACGTATCGACTACCTGCGCGGCTTGAAGGAAAACGTGATCATGGGGCGGTTGATTCCTGCCGGCACTGGCATGGAGTATTACCGCAATGTGGACATCGAACGCGATGAAACACTTGATCAAGTGCGCGATCGCGACCTGGATGAGTTTCCCGACATCGTCGGTGGCCACGACATGGTCGCGCCAACGCGCGAGCCGCTAGTCGCCGCTGGTGGTGACGGCGAACCGGAAGAAGTAGTGGAGTAGGACAGACTTTCTAGTGTGTCCCTCAGTGGGTAAGAGAATAGGACAGGCAGGAATGCCTGTCCTACTTTTTTCTGAACTGCAATGACAGCAAACGCGGGCTGCTATTCATAGTTGCATCCGGATCGCGCCATTCGTCCAGGCGAATTAATTCAAAACCCGCCACCAAGCCACCATTTACAAAATCGGAAACGTTATGAAGAAAGGCAGGCACCAGTTCTCGTTCGCCAGTTTGGGCATTACTGAATTGAGCCTGGCCTCCCATTAGCTGACGCATTGGGTGCAGCTCGCAAATGAAGAGTTCACCACCTTGCCGTAGTACCCGCGCAGCTTCTGCGAAAACAGTCTCCAGACGTTCGATATGTTCCAGTACCAGCATTGCGATGAGGGTGTCTGCCGAGTCGTCAGCCAACGGCCAGATGTTGCGCACATCATGTTGAATGAAACGTACGCGTGGATCATTAACCTGCGCTGCGGCGCGGCGCAACATCTTTTCAGAAAAATCCAGCGCCGTGATGCCAGCCGCCTGCGTTATCAACCATTCGGTGTTGCGGCCAGTGCCGCAGCCAATTTCAACAACGTCGCGCCCCGCCACGGGCAAATCCAGTTTGCGCAGGACTTGCCCCGCCAGCTCGCGCGTGCGGTTTGGATCGGTATCGTAGGTTTCAGCCCACTGATCGTAGGCCGCCGCGATTCTAGAGTTGTCTGGCTTCATCGGAGGGAAGTGCCGGAGGCACGAGATATTTATAGCACCCGTCTGCGCTTTTGAAGGGTTCGCATTTAAGCGAAATGGCGATGAGTTCAGAGTACAAACCTTAGTTTGCTTTAACTCCGCAACAGCAACCTGAAGGTTGTACTCTGAACTTCATTGGGCCATTTCGCGTCAATCCGAAAGGAAAATGTAGTCTGCAGGGGGTCCATAAACATCTCGCTGCTACGCAGCGAACACCGAGAGAAAGAACGTGGACTATTGCACGGTTGCTGTTTGCGTGCCACCGGGCAGGTTCGTCAGTTCATTCACGCGCGCGCGGAATGCCTGGGTTAGAAGTTGAATTTCTTCCGGCGTGTAGCCACCGGCGCGAAACGCGTCGCTAACCTGCTGGTCGCTAAGCTGAGAGAGAATGTTTGCAATCCATTTGGCGTTAGTAACCGTCACGTTTTCCAACATCTTATCGCGCGTAGCATGGAAGGCAAAAATGATTCGCTCGCCGTCAACCCGCTTGACTAGTTTGCTCTCTTTGAATAGTCTTTCGGCTCGTTGCGATTGTGCGTGATCGCGTTGCCATACTTACCCAGCGTCGCACCCAGATCGCTCACAATGTAGCGCAGCTCCGTTGTTCCAGTAGTCGCATCTGGTACGACCAGCACGCGATTGTTTGCCGTCTTTAAGTCCCAATTGTTTAGCAGCACCATCAGCACTTTCAGACCCTGAAGTTCCTGACTGCCGCCGAACGGATTGTTGTCCCAATCCCATTCGTCGTCGATACGCTTGATACCTTTCGGCCGCGCTTCAAAGCGAGCGTTTTTAACAACGCCTTTTCCTTCGATCTTGACTTCGGGCACGTAATAGTCGACATCGGTGAAATAACCGGCAGCCCATACCAGCCGGCCGGCCGCCGTCTCCGACTGCGCTTCGTTACTAAACTTCACGCGCCATTCCATTCCCTTCGCATCCTTAACCACATACTTCGTCGAGTGGCCCGTCTTTTCTTCCTTAGTAAAAGTCACTCGCGAGAGATCCGGCTTCATGGCATCCCCGCCAACCCCAAGGAACAAATCGCGTGACGCAATATCAGTCGGCTCGCGCCACAATACCGGTGTGCCGGTGCCGCTGTAATGCTCCTTGCCCTTCTTGTCTTCCTTGTCCTTCTGCGCCTGGCCGGGAAGAGCCAATGCTGATAAAAGAATCAGCGAGAGAACCGTTAACAAAGTGATTTTAACTTTCAACATGTTAGCCTCCTGCGGCCGTTGGACCATCTGATTTACAATATTGACAAATTAAGGCGATGATTGCCCTGTCGTTTTCCGGTACAAGATTCGGCGGGAAGTGTCTCTTTCCGAAGCACACGAAACCTGACTAAAGCCATTCACCGCTAGCTGAGCAATCCAGGTGCCGGGGTATTCGCTTTGCCTGAGGAATGCCAAACAAATTGCCTGCGATCGAAACCAAGCAAATAAAAACACTGCTCGGCGCCCGCAAAGCGCCGCTGCCTGAATTCATTCCGCCACAACTGGCGACGCTGGTGCGCGAAGCTCCTGATGGCGACGATTGGCTGCACGAATTGAAGTTTGATGGCTATCGCATGATTTGCCACCTGCATCGTGGGAAGGCGAGTTTCTGGAGCCGCAACCACAAAGACTGGACGGAAAAGTTTCCTAACCTAAGCAAGGCGTTAAAAAAATTGCCGGTAACCACGGCGATACTCGATGGTGAAGTTGTGGTGGTAGACCGAGCGGGTCGCAGCAGCTTTCAAAAGTTGCAGCAATCGATGAAGGGCGGCGCGGCAACGTTTGTCTTTCAGATTTTTGATCTGATCTATCTCGATGGCTATAGCCTGACGCGAACTCCTTTACGCGAAAGAAAGGCACTACTGGAAGAGCTGCTCGCAAAAGTTAAAGCAGAGGGTCCGCTACGCTACAGCGATCATGTGGTTGGCAATGGCGCCAAGTTTTTCAAACAGGCCTGTGATTATGGAATAGAGGGAATCGTTTCAAAGCTTGCGGATTCTTTTTACGAATCAACGCGCAGTCGCTCGTGGTTGAAGGTCAAGTGCAACAGGCGCCAGGAATTTGTTATTGCTGGTTACACGCCGTCGAAAAAAGATTTTCCCGGCTTCGGATCGTTGATACTCGGAGTTTACGACCTGGGGAAACTGGTCTATTCCGGTCGCGTCGGCACAGGTTTTAGTATTAAGCAGCGTTTGGAACTACAGAAGAAACTGGACCGTATTGCACAACCCGCAATGCCGTTCGCAACTAAACCGAAGGACCCGGGACTGCGCGATGCGCATTGGGCCAAGCCGGAATTAGTAGGCGAGGTGGAATTTACGGAGTGGACAGAAGAAGGTTCGATTCGACACCCGTCGTTTCAGGGTTTGCGTGAAGACAAGAAAGCGAACGATGTAATTCGCGAAGAACCGGCCTAGTTGTTCATCAGTCAATGTCTTCCTGCATTAGTTCCTTATTAATTGCCACCGCAGCTTCAGCGCCTTCCGAAGCAGCGACAATTACGAATTGAACTAGGCGCGAAGCATCGCCTGCCACATAAAGACCGGAAATGTTCGTCGATTCGTACTCGCCCGTTTTGACGCAGCCCTGGTCGGTAAACTCGCAACCCAGTTTCTTAGGAAGGTCTGAACCTTGTCGTTGTCCGGTGCTGAAG
>JBDUCB010000144.1:0-6779 GCA_040003695.1 bacterium | reverse complement strand
TCATCAGCCCACAACATCTGCGTGAGGCGCTGGATTACCAGCGCGAGCACGGCGGCCGTCTGGGCTACAACCTCGTCAAACTTGGCCTCGTGTCTGACGATATGATTACTGCTGTACTGTCCCGCCAGTACGGCATTCCCTCCGTGAATCTGGAGCTCTTCCAGATTGATGAGCAGGTCTTACACCTCATACCTCAAGAGGTCGCGCAGAAGTATTCGGTGCTGCCTCTCTCGCGTGTAGGCGCCAGCCTCACGCTGGCCATGGTTGATCCCACCAACGTGTTTGCGATGGACGACGTAAAGTTCATGACCGGTTTGAACGTCGAGCCGGTGGTAGTCGCTGAAGCAAGTATCCAACAGGCAATAGCTCGCTATTACGGCACCTCAAAGGAAATTGAGTTGTCCGCTGTCGGCGCCGATGAAGTTGTATTCGAAGCAGCCGGCACTAAGGGCGCCAACGGCGGCATCACTCACGCTGACTTGGTTTCTTTGGATACGATCGACTTCGACACTGATCGAACAGAAGACGTTGAAGTCGTAGAAGACAACGAAGAGATCGATCTCTCTACTCTCTCTCGCATCAGCGAAGACGCTCCCGTTGTCAGGTTGGTAAATGTACTTTTGGTTGACGCCCTGCGCCGCGGAGCGTCCGACATTCACATCGAACCATACGAAAAGGAACTACGCATCCGCTTCCGCATTGACGGTGTTCTCTATGATGTGATGCGTCCACCGCTGAAGATGCGCGACGCTCTAATCTCGCGCGTCAAGATCATGTCAAAACTTGACATCTCCGAAAAGCGGTTGCCTCAGGATGGTCGCATCAAGATCAAAGTCAAAGTTGATGCGCGTTCGCGCGAACTCGATTTTCGCGTGTCCACATTGCCGACGTTGTTCGGCGAAAAAGTTGTGCTTCGTCTGTTGGATAAAGAAAACCTCATGCTCGATATGACCAAGCTTGGTTTCGAGCCGGAATCGCTGGTGAAATTTCAGCGGAACATCTCCAAACCATACGGGATGGTACTGGTAACGGGACCAACGGGTAGCGGCAAAACCAACACTCTCTATTCGGCGTTGCAATCACTCAACACCGTTCAGACGAACATCATGACGGCTGAGGATCCGGTCGAGTTTAATCTGATGGGCATTAATCAGGTCCAGATGAAAGAACAGATCGGTTTGAACTTTGCCGCCGCGCTTCGTTCCTTCCTGCGTCAGGATCCAAACATTATCCTGGTCGGCGAAGTTCGCGACTTTGAAACGGCTGAGATTGCCATCAAGGCCGCGTTGACCGGTCACCTGGTCCTCTCTACGCTGCACACAAACGATGCTCCTTCCACAATCTCCAGGCTGATGAATATGGGTATCGAGCCGTTTCTCGTTGCCACCAGCGTCAACCTCATTCAGGCCCAACGCCTGATTCGGCGCGTTTGTAAAGATTGCAAACGTGAGCATTCCACTCCTCCGGAAGCGCTGATGGAAGTCGGTTTTTCCGCGGAAGATGCGAAGAACCTCAAGACATTCAAGGGTAAAGGTTGTGCGACTTGTAACAACACAGGTTACAAAGGCCGCATAGGTCTGTACGAAGTAATGGAAGTTAACGATGACATACGCGAGTTGATCCTGATCGGCGCTTCATCGCTCGAACTGCGGAAGAAAGCGATCGAAGACGGAATGATCACCTTGCGTGAATCCGGCCTGCATAAGATTCGGGCCGGCTTAACCACGCTCGAGGAAGTAGTCCGCGAGACTGTGGCCTAGAAAGAGGAAGAACTATGTTGCGAACAGTAACGCTTTCACTTCTAATGCTGATTTCCGTTGGTGTAATGCTGCCCTTCGCGAGTTCCACTGCGCACGGCATACGTCAAAGTTCCGTATCACATCATCACCGCCGTTATCATCGTCATTCGCGCGCCTGGTGGCGACGTCATCGCGCTCGCTTAAGAATGCGCCGTGCCGCGGCGATGGCCCACCGCAATGCGCCGCTTGGTCCAGCCTTGACGCTGCCAACAAACACTTTGCTGCCCACCGCTGTGCTTCCCAAACTGCCCACAGGCTGGGACAAGCCCGTCGTTGCCAACAACGGCGAAATCAGATTCAAGCGCGAAAACACCGCGCCAGTTCCGAGCCAGGCCACACTTTCGGTGATTGCTCGCAGCCGTCCAAATCCGGCTTACCTGACTCAGCGAGAAGAACGCAGCATGCTCGCGGGTGTCAGTTTCTCTGACCTGCGCCGCACTGTGATCGAAAAGATGATCAATGCCGGTGGCTGGGTGATTAACGATTACGAGCGCCAGGTTAATGGCGCGCGAGTTTTCGTAGTCATTGCGCAGACGCCCAGCGACGGACGTTCGCAGGAGAAGGCATGGAACTTCTACTTCGCCGAGATCGACGGAAAAATTTACAGCCTAAGCCTGAACACGCCTGTGCAGTATTCAGGTCAACTGGCCGCCGAAGGCGAGAAGTTTCTTAGCTCGTTGCGCGACAAAGCAAACCGGCAACCAGTGAACCGATAAAGCGGTTGCGAGAGACGCAAAGAACTCAATCCGAGGAGCTCCCTGATGCCATTGAACGATTCAACCCCACAAATCTCCCTCTCAGAACTGCTGCGCAAGTTGTCAGAGCTGGGCGGTTCGGATTTGCACATCACCACGGGCTCGGCGCCTCAGGTGCGTGTTGACGGGCATCTGCGACCCCTGGAGGGTTACCGCGAGATGACTGCGGCCGACACCAAACAACTCGCGTACTCAGTACTCACCGACGCGCAGAAACATCGCTTTGAAGAGAACCTGGAACTCGACTTCTCCTTCGGTGTGAAAGGCCTTTCGCGCTTTCGCGCCAACCTCTTCAATCAAAGAGGCGCGGTCGGCGCGGTCTTCCGCGCCATCCCTTACGAGATCAAAGCATTCGAAGACCTGGGACTGCCGGCCATCGTCAAACAGCTTTGCGATAAGCCGCGCGGTTTGATCCTGGTCACCGGGCCGACCGGCTCCGGTAAGTCAACCACGTTGGCCGCCATGGTCGACAAGATCAATCGCGATCGACGCGAGCACATTTTGACGATCGAGGATCCAATTGAATTCCTGCACAACCATAAAGGTTGTCTGGTGAACCAGAGGGAAGTCAACGCCGATACTCACGGCTTTGCGGCTGCGCTGCGAACCGCGTTGCGTCAGGATCCGGACATCGTGCTGGTCGGCGAAATGCGCGACCTGGAAACGATTGAATCGGCGCTGCGCATCGCTGAAACCGGACACCTTACCCTCGCCACGCTGCACACTAACTCGGCCGCATCCACCATCAACCGCATTATCGACGTGTTTCCCTCGGACCAGCAGGCGCAAATTCGCGCGCAGCTTTCGCTGGTGCTCGAAGGCATTTTATGTCAGGCGTTGCTGCCGCGTGCGGAAGGCACCGGGCGCGCAATGGCACTCGAGATATTGGTGCCAAACACCGCTATTCGAAATCTGATTCGCGAGGACAAGGTCCACCAGATCTATTCAATGATGCAGACGGGCCAGGATAAGTACGGAATGCAGACCTTCAACCAATCGCTTGCAACTCTTTACCACAAGCGGGCGATCACCATCGACGCAGCCATGCAACGATCGTCAAACGTTGATGAGTTGAAAGAACTGATCGAACGTGGGTCGGGACTCAACACCGGCAATGGCAATAAACAACATTCAAGTCCCTACGCTCAGGGCCGACCAATCGGCACTCGACCCGCGGTTAATAGATAAACTGACTCTTCTGGAGCTTCAAAGCTATGCCTACCTACGTATTCAAAGGCCGTAACAAACTAAACGAGATTATCGTGGGCGAACGAGTTGCCGATAACCGCGATGCCCTGCGTCAGATACTGCGTCGCGAACAGGTGACGCTCACCTCCGTCAAGGAAAAGGGTCGCGAAATAGGGATTCCGAAAATCGGAGGTCGCAAAAAGGTCAAGGCCAAGGATCTTTCTATTTTCACCCGCCAGTTTTCAGTGATGATCGATGCCGGTTTGCCACTGGTCCAGTGTCTCGAGATTCTGGCCCAGCAGCAGGACAACAAATACTTCCAGCAGATTCTTTTGCAAGTGCGACAGGACGTTGAAGAAGGTTCGACTTTGTCAGCAGCCATGGCGCGCCACCCGCGCGTTTTCGATCAGCTCTACGCCAACATGGTCGAGGCCGGTGAAACTGGCGGTATTCTCGACTTGATTCTGCAGCGCCTTTCAACTTTCATCGAAAAGATTGTCAAACTGAAACGCGATGTAATCTCCGCGATGATTTATCCGGCGGCGGTCGTGGTGCTGGCAATCGCTGCTGTGGCTGTGATCATGGTGGTTGTAATCCCGCAGTTTCAGAATATCTTTCTCGGCCTGCTCGGACCTGGCGAACAGCTTCCTTTGCCCACGCGCATCGTCGTCGGTATCAGTAATTTTCTTGCGGGTTGGGGTGGACTCTCGATCCTGGTCTTCATCATCGCGTTTGCGGTGGCCTTCCGCTTTTACTATAGGACTGTGAATGGCCGCAAAAACATTGATCGCGTTACCTTAAAGGTGCCGATTCTGGGAGACATCTTCCGCAAGATTGCAGTTGCGCGATTTTCTCGAACTCTTTCCACGCTGCTCTCTTCTGGCGTGCCGATTCTTCAGTCACTGGACATCACGGCACGCACGGCTGGAAACGTAATCATTGAGGAAGCTATTACCAGTGTGCGCATGGGCGTTGAGCGTGGTGAAAATTTTGTGGATCCATTGAAAGCTACCGATGTATTCCCACATATGGTTGCC
The DNA here is from genome assembly GCA_040003695.1 of bacterium. Taxonomy (GTDB): domain Bacteria; phylum Acidobacteriota; class Blastocatellia; order Pyrinomonadales; family Pyrinomonadaceae; genus PSRF01. Next base: position 2,000 of record JBDUCB010000144.1, on the reverse strand, counting down.
CAGATGGTCGGAATCGGTGAGCAGACGGGCGCACTGGATGCGATGCTGGGTAAGATCGCGGACTTCTACGAACAGGAAGTTGATGCTGCGATTGCGAACTTGTTGACCCTGATGGAGCCACTTCTAATCGGCTTCCTCGGGGTCACGATTGGATCAATCGTAATTGCGATGTACTTGCCGCTGTTTACATTGATCGGAAAACTTTCGGCTGCCCACTAAACCAGCCAATAACTTTTCAATTCTTCGGGGAGACTCAATTGAGTCTCCCTTTTTGTTTGTCCAAAAACGCAGAAAGAAAAACGTTGGCCTTTCGCTTAGCGCTCTGTGATAGGCTTTCGGGAGTGAGAATTTCAGGAGACGCAACCGCGCGAAAGTACTCGTTGGGTCACAAACTATGGTGGCTGATTTTTGGCCGCCTGGCCGTGGCGATATTTCTTGCGCTGGCGCGCGTAATTTGGATTTCCGGACGCAGCGACGTGGCTTGGGCCAGGATGCTGCCCGCGCTACTAATTGTTTGTGGCCTCACCCTGGTCTATTCGCTGGCGCATCGAATCTCTCGCACACTTCCCTTCCAAGCCCGGCTGCAATTTGCCCTGGATATCCTGCTGGTAAGCTGGCTCAACTGGACCACCGAGGTTATTCACTCACCTTATATCGCCCTCTACATTGTCATAATTGCTGCTTCAAGTTTGTTTCTTGGGCCACGCGACGCCCTCGTCACATCAGTTGGGTGCGCGGTTGCCTTTACCGCCAGTGCGCTAGCGGTGCTTGCCGGTTACGGCGCACATCCCGCGCCTGGGCTAATGGAAGGGGCTAGTTCGCAGACGGTCCAAACTGTGGGACTGTTCGACCTGGCATTCCTGGTGGTCGGATTGCTTTCGGCGCGCTTAGCCGAACGCCAATCGCGCTCGGACGTTCGATTAATTGCCGCGACCCAGTCGCTTGCTAATTTGCGCGCGCTCCATGAAAGGATTGTTCAGTCGATTCGTTCCGGCGTTGTTACGACTGATCTCGAAGGACGTATCTATACCTTTAATGCTGCGGCTGAGGAGATCACCGGCTACAAAGAGCGCGATGTGCGCGGTCAGGACGCATCAATTTTCTTTGGTGAAATCAAGGAACTTATTGCGAGCTCGCTTGAGATTCATAGTACCCAAGCCACCCCACGATTTGAAGCAGATTGTCTGACCGCCGATGGCTTGAAATTGCGGCTCGGCTTTACAATCTCGCCGCTTTCTTCGGAGGGAGGAGACACGACGGGCACGGTTATTACTTTTCAGGATCTGACGCATGTTCGAGCTCTTGAAGAAACTTCTCGCCGGCAGGATCGCTTAGCTGCAATTGGTCGCATGGCTGCATCAATAGCACACGAGATTCGTAACCCGCTGGCAGCGATGCGCGGTTCGATTCAGATGTTGCGCGCAGACATGTCCGGCGACTCTTCGCAAACTGAGTTGATGGAAATAATTTTGCGAGAGTCCGATCGCCTCAACCGGATCATCAGTGACTTTCTGAGCTACGCGCGGCCACGTTCAATAATTCAAACCAAAGTTAATGTGGGAGAACTGTTGCAGCAAACGTTTATGCTGTTGCGCCACAGCGCGGAGATCAATCCGAACCATTTGATTGAAGACCAAACACCGTCGCAGGGCGCACTCGTAGAAGCCGATTCGGAACAACTTCGACAGGTATTCTGGAATCTTTCTCGCAACGCGCTTCAGGCAATGCCCGCGGGTGGAACGCTGCGCGCAACAGTGCGTGACAACTCAAACGAACGTTTAAGAATTACTTTTTCCGATACTGGACGCGGCATGTCACCAGAACAGGTGGAACACCTTTTTGAGCCGTTTTCTTCAACGACGGGCGGAACCGGGCTGGGTCTTTCGATCGTTTATCAAATCATTCGCGACCATGGTGGTACAATCAACGTGCGCAGTCGCGAGGGCCAGGGCACGACTATTACTATCCGCAAGTTCTTTAAGAGTCCCCTCACTGTTGAC
>JBDUCB010000268.1:0-2048 GCA_040003695.1 bacterium | reverse complement strand
GAATATCGCGCACCCCGGTCGCCTCAACCACGAGCGCGCCCGGTCGCCCTTTCGCAAACCTTCGGTACCAATCGAGGTTTTCCTGAGTAACAAAACCGTCATCAGTTGCGCGCCAAGGCACCATTGCTGGCACCCAGGTGCGGCTTTGCAATTCAAGCGGCCCAACGCGAATCGGTTGAAACAAAAGCGAGCGCGCGGCTTCGTTGGCGGTTGGCCAGCGCGTGTCGAGAATAGCGTGACGGATTGGACTAGCGAATTTCCACATCTTGACTCAGTCTACCACTACAAGAAAAAGCCAGCGGGGGCAAGCCACCCTTCCTGACCTCGAGACTCTGCACCGCTCTCCGAGCAATCAATCTTGACTGCTCGCGATCCGAAATGAGGTTCTAGTCAGCAGCTCAAGGTTCGGAAGGGGGCTTGCCCCCGCTATTTTCCATGCGCACCTGCATTAACGAACTTCTCTGTGATAAATTAAATCATCACTTCTGAAGGAACCTTTTAGTTGACTGACGAACTTCTGAAATGGCGCGGTGAATTTCCCATTCTCGACAAGACTGTGTATCTGATCTCGCACAGTCTCGGCGCGATGCCGAAAACTACTTACGATCGATTACACGAGTATGCCGACGTCTGGGCGACACGTGGCGTGCGCGCCTGGGCCGAAGGCTGGTGGGACATGCCGGTGACAGTCGGCAACGATGTGGCGCGCATCATCGGCGCCGAGCCCGGCACAGTCGTGATGCATCAGAACGTATCCATCTGCCAGTCGCTAATTCTTTCCTGTCTCGAGCCCACACCAAAAAGAAACAAGATTGTCTATTCGGAATTGAATTTCCCTTCGGTGATGTATGTGTACGAAGCCCACGCTCGCGACGGCAAACTGAGAATTGAAACTGTAAAATCTGAGGACGGCATCACGGTTCCGTTGGAACGCTTTCTGGAAACGATCGACGAAGAGACTTTGCTGGTACCTTTCTCGCACGTGCTGTTCAAAAGCGGCTTTTTGCAAAATGCGAAGGCCATCACAGAACGCGCTCATGAAGTTGGCGCCATGGTTGTGCTCGACGCTTACCAATCGGCGGGAACAGTTCCGTTTAGCGTGAAAGAACTCGGCGTAGATTTTGCAACCGGCGGTTCAGTGAAGTGGCTTTGCGGGGGTCCGGGCGCGGGCTATCTTTATGTGCGGCCCGACCTGCATAACACACTGGAACCCAAAACCACCGGGTGGATGGCCCACGAGCATCCATTCGCTTTTGAAACTGAATTGCATTACGCACCGAACATCAGGCGCTTTCTGCACGGCTCGCCCGCAATCCCGGCGCTGTATGCGGCGCAATCAGGTTACGAGATTATCAACGAAATCGGCGTGGAGAAAATTCGCGAAAAGAGCGTACGGCAAACCAATCGCTTGATTGAACTAGCCCAGGAGGCTGGATTCAAAGTGACGAGCCCAAAGAATGCCGCCGATCGAGGTGGCACGATCACCGTTGGACATGAAGAGGCGGCAGCGCTAACTAAGGAATTAATTCGTCGTGAGTTTATTGTCGACTACCGGCCCGGCGCCGGCGTGCGCATCTCGCCGCACTTCTACACGAAAGACGAAGAACTGGAACTTGTGATAGCCGAAATGAAGAAGATTACAGACGCTCGCGCTTATTCGGTACATGAAACTGCAGGCGCGGCATTCTGATATTTTGTCAGTGGTCAGTGGTTCGTTGTCAGTAGCAACAGACCCACGTCACCGACAACCCACAACTGACGACGGACCACTGACAACTGACGAATGCCTAACGAATACGGCAACAACGCCCCGCTCTCTTACAACAAATATCTGCGCGTGCCGGATTTGATCGGTTTGCAGAATTGTTTATCGGACCCGGCGCATCACGACGAGTTGCTATTCATTACTGTTCATCAGGCGTACGAGCTCTGGTTCAAACAGATTCTCCACGAGATTGATGCGGTAATTAATCAAACAAACGAGAACCGCTTGATTGCCGCCGCGCGCTCGTTGCGCCGCATAGTGGAGATTGAAAAGCTTCTGATCA
>JBDUCB010000040.1:0-6813 GCA_040003695.1 bacterium | reverse complement strand
GAAGCGCAGTTTGAAAAGTTTCTCGCCGATCGTGTGCAGCTTGTGCTGGATACCCTCGACAGTGCCGACCAGCCGCGCCTGTTGCGCATACTAGTTGATGCCGAGTCGCCCTTTGACGGCGAGGCGACGAAAGAATTGCGGCGAGTTACTACCGCGCAGGGTTTGCGATTTTTTGAGCTGCGCGTACCGATCCGTTTGTCGCGTGAGGCCGGCCGCCTGACTACCGACAACATCTTCGATTTGCTGGCTGGTTTTCGCTCCGAAGATCAAAACGAGACGAGTTATGTCCGCGAACTGCCTGTCAGCGCTACTGCCGACTACTACGATTTTCTCGATCTGATTTTGCGCAACGATCTCAGTCAGTCAGAAGTTGCGCGCCTCACGAAGCGGAACAGAAACTATTTGCAGTTCCTGCGTTTATTGGCGGCGATCGAGCGGGCGGAAGCGCTGGACGCGCGCGTCCTGTTGGATTGAATCCGTGGTCGCCTTCGACCTGCATTGCTCCCGAACTTAACATCGATTTAAGGTGGCGTTCATGTTGTCTTAAGGCTTACCTTTCATTCTGCAGTTCTCTATAAAATGCGTCCGAACGAATTCTTTCCACAAAGGATGATGAATCATGCGGATTACATTCAGCCGGAATAACAATCACCGGGCCAGGTTGATTTGTGTGTTTGGCTTCTCGCTTTTTGCGCTTACTGCCAATGGGATTTGCGCGCAAGCTACTGCCCAATCGCTTTCGGTGAACCGGTACGCTACGGCGCCAAAATCTGCGGCGCCGCCTAATGCTGCCGTGGCTGATTCTTCAACGAAGAGCGCGGCACCGGCAACGAGCGAAAAAAAGCCGGAGACTACGGAAACCAAAATCAACACGTTGGAGCAAATGCTTCTCGAACAGAGCCAACGTCTGGATCGATTGCAGCAGACAATAGCCGAGCAGCAGGAGACAATTCGCCTATTCGCCGCCAGGCTGAATAGCGGAGATGCTTCCGCAAGTCCGGCGGCGCAAGCGTCCGTTCAGCCGCAGACTGCCAAGTCGCCCACAGTTGATGATCGGCTGAAGAACGTTGAAGCTCGCATTTCGGAAATCGGATCAATCAAATTCAGCGGTGACATTCGCCTGCGGTCAGAGTCCATCTTCGGACAATCAAACAGCCTCGCGAATGGTAACAATCCGGCCGTGTTGGGAAATGATTTGAGCCCTCGCCACCGGATGCGGCTGCGTGCGCGACTGGCAGTGCTTGGGACGATTGGACAGGAATTTGATTGGGGCTTGCGTTTTGCCACCGGCAGCTTTGCCGACAACATCTCCACCAACCAAACCATGACGGATTTCTTCAATCGCAAACCGTTTGGATTGGATCAAGCTTTCATCACTTACAAGCCGCATCGGCTGCCGGGTCTAAAACTTCAAGGCGGCAGGTTTGAACCGCCGTGGACTTTTACAGAAATGACGATCGACAACGATTTGATGGTCGAGGGATTCAATCAATCGTATTCGCGTGGATTTAAGAAATCGACACTCAAGGACGTGACCTTTGTTGCCTGGGAACTTCCCTTCCTGGAACGAAACTCTGCCTTCGTGCGCAACAGCAACGGCACGGTGAACATCGACCAGTCACGTCGCGGTGGCCGCGACCTGGCGTTGTTTGGAGGTCAGGTGCGCGCGCGTTTCGAACCTAATGCGAAGGTCGCTCTCAATCTCTCTGTCGCCGATCTATTCTATTCGGGTACCCAATTCATTTCGCCGGTGCAAGTTTTCGGCAGTCAGTTACAGCTTCCCTTAACCTTTACCATTCCAGCTAATGGCGCAACGCCCGCGCAAACTGTGACCACGCAGGTTTCGATTCCGCGCGACCTGCTGGTGGCCGGCAACGCCAATCTGGGGTTAACTAACGCGAGCAACAATGCGACGAATCGTGATGGCCGTCTGGCTTCAGGGTTTAATCTGGTCGACATGCTCGCGCGCCTCGATCTGAAACACAGCAAGCGTTTCCCAATCGCCATCCTGCTGGACTTCGTCACCAACACGCAGGTGCATGATGTGGTCACGGCGGGACCGACGGGCGCCGATCTGTTATTGCCGAATCACGAAAACAATGGGTTTTGGGGTGAGATACAGGTGGGGAAAACAAAAGATCGCGGCGACATGCAGTTTGGTTATACGTTCCTGCGCATTGAGAAAGATGCAGTGCTCACGCCCTTCAACTTTTCTGACGTGACGCAACAGTCCGACATGCGCGGACATCGTTTACAGTTTTCTTATGCGGCCGATCCGCGCGTAACGTTCACGGTCACCGGCATTATTACCGAGCGCCCGAACGGCTTGCTTGGTCCATTTGGAACGACGCCGCCGGGCTCTCTTAACCGTGCAACGACACGCTTGCAGTTCGACACGGTGCTGAAGTTCTAAGAAATATTAGCCGCGGATTTTCGCGGATAAACGCGGATCAGAACAGAACCAAGAATAATCAACTGAGATTAGCGCGGCCCCGCAGAGCTGAACTTCGCGCTGATCCGGTTCTTTTCTGATTCTGATCCGCGTTTATCCGCGAAAATCGGCGGCCGAATATTTTTTCCATTTCGCATCGAACAATAATAACGCAGAAGCGCTGTGATAATCTGTGTGCAACAAAAGTGGTCACACAGGTCGACAAGCGCACAACCCGAATTAGAAATCGCGCGCGCAAGATGCGCACGCGGGCACGCGACACGCGGCGAGAACTCGAACGAATTGCCAGCACCCCTACTCTTGGCGGTCTCTTCCTTTCCCTTCTAAAAGTCGGCACTCTCGGATTCGGCGGCGGCTTCGCAGTTATCTCGCAGATCCGTTCGCTCGTGGTGCATCAACGCCGTTGGCTGACAGAACAGGATTTCGCAGCCGGCTTTGCGCTGGCGCAAAGTCTGCCCGGCACGGCGGCGGGCAATACCGCAACCTACGTTGGCTTAAGACTGCGCGGTTGGCGTGGGGCCACCGTGGCCATTACCGGTTTTATTTTGCCATCGATGCTGATGATGATTGCGCTGGCAATTCTCTATCGGCACCTGCGATATCTGCCCGGTACGGATCGACTGTTTCGCGGCTTGAATGCCGCGGTTGTCGCGTTAGTTATCGTTACTGCCTGGCGCATCGGTCGCAACACCCTTTACAAACCCTGGCAATGGCTGCTCGCCGTACTCGCTTGCGTGGTGGTCGCCTTCTTTAGCGCCACCGTGATTGAAGTTGTACTGGCCGCCGGTTTGATTGGCATCTTCATGGACTCCTTTGCCGAGAAACAGCTACGCAAACTTGGACAACTTCAGGGCGTCGCCTCGCGGCGCAAGCGCATCAGCGCACGCCTCACGCTGCAAAGGCGTCGCCGTCGTTTGCGCGAGACTCGCTTCGTCGGTGGCTATCTGACGCGCGCAATAGCGGAAGAGCGAGTGCGTCGAGCTAAACTCGCCGCGGCCCGTGACGAAGAATCTGAAAAAGACACGCCGGAAGGAGGGCGTAAACTTCGCTCGGCGATATTGCTTGGCGCCGCAGTGCCCATCCTCACAAAAGTCGCACTGTTGCTAATGCTATCGACAATCTTTCTGCGCATGGGAGCGGTCACTTTTGGCGGCGGCTTTGTAATGATCCCTTTGATCGAAGCGGAAGTTGTTGATGCCCATCATTGGCTTACTCATCAGGAATTCGTTGACGCTGCAGCGCTTGGACAGATCACGCCGGGACCGGTTTTAATCATGGCGACTTTTATCGGCTATCGCGTGGCGGGAACGCTGGGCGCCATTGTGGCCACGGTTAGTATTTTTCTACCGTCGTTTTTGATGACCGTAGTCGCGGGCTCATCGCTCGCTCGTTTTCACACCAACAAAATTGTGCAGTCGTTCTTGAAAGGCGTCACGCCCGCTGTGGTTGGCTTGCTGGTGGCTGCCGGCATCAGCATCGGACGTGCCGGCATTCACACCTGGGCTGGCCTGGCCATAGCGATCCTCGCTGGGGTAGTACTGATTCGCTACCGGCCCAATGCGATCTGGGTAATATTAGGAGCCGGTTTGCTTCGAGTTGCGGTAGGGCTATTTTTTAAGTGAAGTTCCCGCAAGACTCTCGACACCTATTCTCAGTTTTCATCGCAACCCAATTGATCCCGCCGCAAATAATTAGTCCTCACGACGGTTTTGAGAGTAGACTCCTGCCATACATTTTAGCAATCGAACTTTAGTTTCCACGGGCGCATTTTTCTCAGATTCAACTCTATTGAAGTCTCTATAGCTTCACATAGGAACTTTTATCCTCGACTACTGTTTCAGTTTGCACGTCCTCGCTTTCCAATTGATACATCACCGCTGCCCTTGAAATACCGAAGGGCTTTATCTAAGAAGGGAATCTCACCATGAATAAACTCCAAGGCCGTCCTTTCCGCGGATTGTTTCTCGTTGTGCTTTTTGTGGCGAGCGTGCTGCCTCAGGTCGGCGGGCAAATGCGCCGGCGTCATCGCTCAACGCACACGCCGGCACTGGTGACATCTGCAGCGCAGCATCCTAAATTTCACCTCGATTGCACGTTGCCTGCGCTGACGACCGAGGCGCTTGCCATAGACAAAGTTTGTGCTAATCGCGGCAGCTCTCCGGCGGGTTCAGACAGCGCCAAACAGAACCTCATTAAGAATCGGTTTTGTCTTCCGGATGCGCCGACTACACCGGTCGACATAGACTTCAACATTCTGGACCAACTGCAAAAGGCGGCGCGAGACAAAGGGATTCCGTTCGGCCGCAAGCCGGTGCCGGGTGATCCTACTAAAACCATGGAAGACTTACCCCCCGATCGTTCAGTCGTCGTCGATCTGATCACGGACACACACGGAGAACACTTCGGTGAAGGGATGCTGGTTAGGCTCGAAGGATTTGTCTTCAAGGCCCAGCACTCAAACACTTTTGTTTTTAGTGGCAAGGGCGAGAGTGTCAACTGTAAGGCGAAGACTTTAAAGAGGAATGATATTCACATTGCTCTGTCTCGGACCAAAGCAGGTGCAATGGATACAAGCGAAGCGTCTGAGTGTGAGACAGTAACCGCTGAGATCAGTCCGCATCATCGCAGCGCGATCTACAACCGATTTGATTCCAACCCCAAGGACTTTCTCAACGGAAAAAAGCAGAAGGCTGGACAGGACAAGCTCAAGGGCCAGCCGTTGCCGCTGAAGGGCGCGCGGGTCCGACTGACTGGTCAACTTTTCTTTGATGCCAGTCACTCGGCGCCCTGCAGGAACGGACAAGGTGCACCGCCACGCCTCTCAATCTGGGAAGTCCATCCCGTCTTCGCGATTGAAGTGTTTGAGACGACGCAAAGTAAATTCATTCCGTTTGAAGATTGGGCACAACTGCACGGGAACTAGCAATAGAGTTTTGAGACGAGCCGGCGACCTGTGCCCAGAGGAATAGTCGCGTTGAGATGTAAGAGAGTCGGCGTCTACTCCGATCCCCGATGACTTTTGAAATGGAGGAAAACATGCATCGAGCAGATCAATTCATTCCACATGTAATTGTCAATGACGGCCAAGCCGCGCTTAAGTTCTACAAAGAAGTGTTCGGCGCTGAAGAGGGCGATAACATGATGGCGACCGATGGCAAGCGGCTGTTGCACGGCGAAATCGTACTCGATGGGCACAAGCTTTTCCTGAGCGATGAATTCTCGGAAGCAGAAGGCGGCACCTGCAAAATGCCGCAGACACTCGGTGGAACATGTGTGCGCATCACGCTGGAAGTGGACGATGCCGGCGCGCTGGTCGAGCGTGCAGTCGCGCGCGGCGCGTTAGTGATAATGCCGGTACAGGACATGTTCTGGGGAGCGCGCTACGGAAAGATCCGCGATCCGTTTGGCCATGAATGGGGCATCAATCAGCAACAAAAGGAAATGAGCAAGCAAGAAACTGATGCAGCCGCGGAAGAGTTCTTTGCCAACCAGAAATGATATTTCTATGCTCCACAACCAGGTAGAACGGCTTGATCTCGATAGTGTCTTAAAGACACTGTCTGATTTCCTAGATGTGTTGGACCAAGCCGCTCTTTGCGCTATCTTAAACTTGCACTAAAGTAAAGAAGTAGCATGTCAAGTACATTGATTGATTAAGCTAAGCTGAAAGAGGCGTTGAAGGCTGCTTTGATTGAAATCTTTGAAGAGCGAAAAGACCTGGTTCGCGAAGTGCTCGAGGAATCACCGGAAGATAGCTCCCTCGCCCGCGCGATCGAACAAGTAGAACAAAGTGACCTTGTGACTAGGGACGAAGTTTTCAATGCGCTGGAGCGGAATAATAGAAGGCGTCCCGAGAAACCTTCACGCTGTCTGTCTAACCTGTAAATCTTGTAAATTCTGTCATGCCTCATTTACCCTCCTCACGTGCCGCTAAAAACTAGAAATTCATTGTCCAATCTTTCTATCCGCCGCGGCACAGTCGAGGACGCCGGCTTATTGGCTGAACTCGGCGCGAGCACTTTCTCCGAGACGTTTGCTTCGAACAACAGTCCGGAAGACATGACTGCTTATCTGGCCTCGGCATTTAGTCCTGAGCAACAGACCACGGAATTAGCCGATCCCCAGTCCACATTCTTGATTGCCGAGACAAACGGAATGCCGGCGGGTTATGCCATGCTCCGTTCCGAAAATGCGCTGGAAACTATTAGCGGCGATAAGCCAATCGAGCTTGTGCGTTTGTATGTTTCTCGTGAAAACCTGGGCAGCGGCGTCGGCGCAGCTTTGATGCAGGCATGTATTAATGAGGCAAAGCAGCAAGGCTATGAAACGTTGTGGCTCGGCGTCTGGGAACACAACACCCG
>JBDUCB010000306.1:0-6844 GCA_040003695.1 bacterium | reverse complement strand
ACAACAGCAGTTGGACCATTTCCCGATTTCCATTTCTTACTGCGTGCTCGAGCGCGGTCGTGCCGCTGCGGGTATCGCGGAGATTCACATTCCTGCCACTTTGTGATGCATGCCACGCTGCCGTTGGTTGTCAAACTTTCGTAGCCGCTTGCGGGAATTTGGAATACGAGGAAAGCGCGTATGCAATCTCCGCTGCAACGCGCGCGTTGTTTTCGAGCAAAGCGATGTTGGCTTTAAGCGTCGCACCTGCGCTGGTTTCAGCCATGCGCGATAATAGAAATGGTGTTAACTCGCGTCCGGAAATAGATTCTTCTTCGGCTTGCTTCAGTGCGGCGTCGAGCGTCTGCTTCAACTTATCAGCGGGCACCGCGAATTCTGCCGGCACCGGAACTGTTACCAACAGCGCGCGGTCGAGTTCTAATTCTTGCTGGGCCCGAAAAAGTTTGACGATGTCGGACGGCGTATTCACTGAGACATCGACTGCCAAGCCGCTGCTCGGTGAATAGAACGCAGGCATTTCATCGCAACCATAACCGACGACAGTGATGCCGTTGGTTTCAAGCCATTCGCGCGTCGCCGCAAGATCGAGAACGATCTTTGCGCCAGAACAAACAACGATGATTGGCGTCGAAGCCAGCGCCGGTAAATCGGCAGACACGTCCATAAGCGAACCGCGATGCACGCCGCCAATGCCGCCAGTCGCAAAAACTTTTATACCGGCGCGTTGGGCAATCCAAATAGTTGTCGCCACCGTTGTCGCCCCGTTCCACTTCTGCGCCACCGCAATCGGCAGATCGCGAATGCTGACTTTCTTGATCTCATTGCTTTGGGCGATTAGGCGAAGTTGTTCGTCAGTTAATCCAACGCAGAGTTTGCCATTGAGGATGGCAACGGTTGCAGGCACCGCTCCGGTTGCGCAAACGATTTCTTCAAGTCTTAGCGCCGTCGCAAGATTTTGCGGGCGCGGCAGGCCGTGAGCAATGACGGTTGACTCAAGCGCGGCGACAGGCTTTCCCGTGGCAATAGCAGCCTCGACCTCAGGACTGCATGTAATGAATTTACGGTCCAACATTATTGTATGCGGCGTCGATGCTTTATCAATCGCTGCAACGCTGCCAGTAATTGCCAACCAGCAATAAAGACGAGCATGAAAATGGCGGCATTGACGACCACATAGGTAAGCCCAAAATAAAATAGTGCTTGCTCCGAGTTTATCTTGTCTGGACCAAACACCTGTAACGTTGAGTTCGCAGCTGCCATGTAGCCTGGCAGGCCTACAACCATGAATAGTGCACCGCCGATGCCGGGAGACTCATCAATTAATCCGGCCGCGAGAAGAATCACTGCCAGCAGCAACGCACATAAAGCGCATGTGAGCACGCCTTTCATTCTGTTTCGCTTATCATGATGCGCCCGGTTTCACAAAGCATATTCATCTTATTAGGTCTTGCGGCTCTGCCGCCTTCCGTGCGGAGAGGCTCTGCCTTTCCGTTAAAGTTTTCCTAATTCTTGAGGCTATGCCTCCGTCACATTTTTGAGGCGCAGCATCGAAAGAGAAAGAAGGGCTACGGAAAGGCAAAGCCTTTCCGCACGGAAGGCGGCAAAGCCGCTATTAAATCGCAGCGCTATCTCGAGAATTAAGTAATGCAGAATTCCGTTTCTTCAATGTAAAAACCGTCCCACCATTTTCCGGCGTCTCCCAGAAAATCTCAGCATCGATCAAGCTCGCGCGGGCGCGCATGTTTGCGAGTCCGCGACCTTCTTTGCGTTTTTCCCGGGTCGGATCAAACTCACCACCATCGTCTGTGATCGTTAACTGCAAATCTCCGCTGTTCGTCACACTGACGTGCATCTTTACATGACTCGCGCCGGAGTGACGACAGATATTGTTTAAGGCCTCCTGCACGATGCGATAAATTTGCATTTGCACATTTGGCGTCAATTGCACGCGCTCTTCAAGCGCATCGTCGCAGTCGAATTCATATTCAAACTTCCGATCCGCCGGCGCATACTGGGCTGCATGGGAAAGCGCAAACTCAAGCGCCGCTGCGAAGCCGACATTTTGCAGTACCGAAGGACTCAGGTCCTCGCAAATGCGGCGCACCTCCTGCGAAATGGATTCAATCTCTGTGCGCAAGCCACTACTGTTTAGCGGCGTGTGCTGCCCGCCGTTAATCGTCGTTGGCTGATCTGTCACCAGCAACAGGTGTCGCAGGTCGGCAAGCGTCTGATCGTGAAGATCGCGGGCAATACGCCGTCGCTCGCGTTCGGCTTCGTTGGCAAGATTCAAGCGCGCGTCTGCCAGTTCGCGATTTGCCGTGACCAGCGCCGCGCTGGTTCTGGCGATACGCCGCCGTTCTCCAATCGCCCAGAACAATGCGAGCAGCGCCAGCGTCAAGAGGATCGCGAGGGCTGTTGAAGTCCAGGGGAAAGGCGCTTTGGCAATAGTCAGCTCAAATGACAGTGGCTCAGACGACACAAGTTCGCGGCTGAAAGCGCGCGCGGTGACGCGATATTTGCCTGGCGACAAATTCTCCATTGCAAACTGCGATTCATGCGAAACCTTTTGCTTGATGAGTTCGCCTTTCGCATTCGCCAGCGTGAACGCGTACTGAAACTGCTCCGGAAAAGTTCGACTGCTGATTGCTGCCACATCGAGTAACAAACCGTTTTGCGGGTATTCGAGATAGATGCCTGATTGCAACTCGCCAGGAGAGTGCACCCGTTTGCTGATAACTCGTGCTGCATAGACAGTCGGCGCGAAAGCATTCGGCGAGAAGCGGGCAATGCCGCGGCTGGTTCCAACCAGTAATAAGCCGCGTCCATCCGCTCCAGTCTGCTGAAGCGCAGTGAACGCATTCTGCGACGGCAATCCCTGTTCAGCATCGAGTTGTGAGACCAGCGCGACACGAAGCTTATCGTCGAGCACGATCTTCAACAGACCACTTGCAGTCGTCGCGCACCAGAGTGCGTTCTCCTTTTCGCTCGACCCCGGCAGCAAGAAGCGAGCTTCGTAGCCAGCCGCCGCGGCAACACAATCGTTGCCCGCGAGGCAGACAAACACGCCGCGGCTCGTAGCTAACCAAAGCGTTTGCGGCGTTGTTTGTGCTATTGAGCGCACCGTGCTGTCGTTTAGTTTGCCGAACTCTTGATCGGTGGTTGTCTTTTCGCTATCGAAACTAAGCACGCCGTTCTTGCTGGTGCCCAGCAGCAGCCTGAGATCACCATCAGCAAACAAACTAATAATTTCGCGAGTTGAGTTGGCATCGTTGGGCCAAACACTCGTTACACGATTATCGGCAAAGCGTTCGAGGCCCCGGCCATAGCTGGCGAGGTATGTTGCACCGCGGAAACGCGCTATCGCACGAATGGAGCCAACTGCGTCCGCCGCTCCCGAACTCGTTTCCATGCGCGTGAAGGTTTGCGATTCGAGTTGCAGATCGCGTGTCAGCTTTGGGCCCACAAAGAATCCCGCCGCTGAGCCCACCAGCAGCCGGCCAGCATCGTCCTCGGCCAGGCAATAAATTATGTTGTGCGAGAGATCGTTGATTGAATTCCAGCGGTCTGCCTTCGCATCGTAAACGAAGAGCCCACGGTTTGTGCCGGCCAACACGTGACCGCTTGAGGTTTGATACAGCGTGCGTACAAAATTGCTCTCCGCGTTGTCTCCAATATTTTCAACGCGCGGCGCGTTAGGATCGTAGCGACTGACGCCGCGATCGGTGCCAAACCAAACCACATCTTCACGGTCCACAAAGATCGCAAATACATGATCCGAACGCAGCCCGCCCTCAGTGCCGTCAAAGCTTAAGTGCACATTTTTTCTGGAAGCGGGAAAGTAGAAAACGCCGCGCCCGTCGGTTCCGACCCACATGTCGTCAGCGTGACCGGCGCGTAATGCCATCACGGTTCCGGTGACCGCGTCGGTGCTGGAGATCTCTGAAAAGTCATCCGCCGCATGCAACGCAGGTTGGTCTTTCCGGCTCTTGGTTCCCACCCATAACTGCCCGCGCGCGTCGGTCGCAAGGGCACGGACAAAAAAAGCCGGCCGGCGAGCCTGCATCTCCGTGGCCGAGTTGTTTTCAATCGCCAGCAAACCACGACTGAGCGAACCAGCAAACAACTTATCGTGCGCAACTGTGAGACTCGTCAACGGCAGCGCGCCGGGATTATCTTTGTCAGCACTCTTAAGCGGCTCGGATAGAAGTTGTTTCACGTGGATCGCGCCGGCGTTCGCGCGGTATTCATAGACCATGCCCTGTTCGCTGGCGATCAGCAGGCGACCATTTTCGGGCTCGATGATCGCGTTGATAGTTTGTCCCTGAAGATCCTTCACTGCCTCCACTCGGCCATTAACAATGCGCGCGGCGCCGTTATCAGTTCCCACCCACAGCGCTCCGCTCGCGTCGGTCAACAGAGACAGCACTCGACCTTGCGGCATTTGTGGGTCGTTGATCGTTTGCGTGCGGCGGCCATCGAATCTTGCCAAACCTGCTTCAGTGCCAAACCACATCATGCCGTCCAGGCCCTGCGCGATCGCGCGCACGCGATCCGATGGCAAGCCATGAAACAGTGTCACCGCGCCCCATTGATGGAGACCGGTTAGCGGTGTTGGTGCAGGCGAAGGCAATGGCGACGGTGAAGGTGATGGCGAGGGCGAGGCCTGAACTGTACCTTGCCGAGGTTCGTCTTGCGAAACGGCTCGGGGCAGTAGCCCGACCGTTAGGGAGGGCGTGAATCTCGACGGCAGAAGGCAGTAAGCAAAAAGCAGCAAGATAGTGAGCAGTGCGCGGTGAGCAGTGAGCGGCAGAAGGCCCGAAGGGCCGGAATGAAATAGCCACGGGTGTAAGGCCGTGGATCGAACACCCGAACGGGAATGAGGCCCAGAGGGCCGACACAAATTGGTGCCGCACCTTTGGCGCTCGGAAGCGATATGACACAACTTGGCCCACGCCCTGACGGGCGTGGCTATTTCACTGCTGCCCTCCGGGCCTCGGTACGCGTAGCACTTCACTTTCTCTTATCGTCGCGTTTTTCCCGCTTCTGCTCTTCGGCAAACTTCTTCTGATCGCGTTCAATCCATACGTCAAGTTCTGCCGCAGCTTTTTCCAGTTCATCATTGTTCAGCAAACCGCGCCGCAAAGCTTCGAAGAAGGCGCGCGTGCGCACGTTGTAGGCAAGCTTTTCATAAGCCTCGTGCTCGGTTCCTTCGGCAAGCGACATGAAAAGTTTTTCATAAAGAGTTGCGAGGCGGCTTTCGACGCCACGGAGACTGAGTGAACACTTGCGCGCAATGGCCCAGTTGGAGAGGCCGAGTGCCAGATAGTAAAGCGCTTCTGATTCAAACTCCGTAAGCAACGGTCGCTTGAAAGAATCTTTGAACGCGGGATCGATCATGTCGGCGCCGTCTTCGAGCACCGCGGCAACGAAGCGCAAAAAACGCGACTCAGGATTGTTCTTATGAATGAAGCCGTAGGCCGGTGGCGGATCGACTGACTTTACAATCTTGCGAATTTCGTTGATGTAGATCTCGTGCGGGAACTGCGTCCAGAAAATGATGCGTGCTGTCGGGAAATCGCGCCAGATCGCGCGCGCGGCTTTCACGCCGGAGAGCTTCGGCATTTGAATATCGAGTATACAAACTGCCGGCTTCCCTTCGAGCGCCAGCTTCACCGTCTCTTCCCCATCGGCCGCTTCGACGACGGGCGCGTGCGACGGAAACTCCTTTTCAAGAATCTCGCGCAGGTAGTGACGCTGGGCCACGTTGTCTTCGGCAATCAGAATAGACATGGATTAATCGCCGGTGATGATAGCCCGGAAATGTCCTGACTCGTAAACATACGACGTTGCCGCCTTTTCAAAAATGACTGCGTCGATCGCATCATGTTCAAAGTTGAACTCTTCTTGCAGTTCATAATTGTATCCTTTATCGCCTTGCTGGATCAGCGCGATATATTCGCCGCCTGGGTTGTCGATTGTGTATAGCTGGTAGCTATGACCGTGCGCCATAAAAATAACAAGAGTAAAATCGGGACTAACAATTTCATCGTGCTCCACTCTTGTCACGCCGTGGACGATGAGAGCTGCGTAGTCCGGACGACAATCGCCATCGAAATCCCCGCTGATCAAATCCGGCTGCAGGTTTGGGGGATTATATTGCTTTAGTGCCTGACGCACCTCATCAGAAATCTCGGCATAACGCCAATCCGGAAATTTAAGGTAAAGCATGCCGCGTGCTTCAGGTGGTAGCTCTAACGGTGATGATTGGGCTGAGATGGAGTAAGCAGCTAACGCCAACGCAATTAGGAGCAGGCATAGGTGTTTGATCATTTTGATTTCTCCAGCGCACATTAGCTTTTGCTAATTTCAGCGTGACATCAATGTGGCTCGCCACACTCGCGCTCACGGCTGTGCCGCCTGATGTGCGGAAGGCCTATGGCCTTCCGGAAACTGCTCTTCGTCAATTTGGCGAGGCTGAGCCTCGCAAGGCGTTAGAGATGAGTCGTCGGAAAGGCAGAGCCTTTCCGCACGTCGGACGGCGAAGCCGCAAATAAAGGCGGAGGATATTGGATTGGCCGCGGATTGGCAAAATGTTTATCGCTCCCGCATATTCGAAAACCTTAATCAGCTCTTTAGGAGTGCAATGTGAATACCGAACGCGCACATTTCGCTCCTAAAGGAGCTGTTGGCGCAGGTTAGTGAGCATGTTCTATAAACATCTCGCTCCTAACGGAGCGAAAACAGAAATCAGGTTGTTCATATCGGGCGCAAGGCTGGAGTGTGCGGAACCGCGAGCGGTAGCGAGCGGATGTCAGATTCAAGCTAAATATATTTTACAGAGAAA
>JBDUCB010000138.1:0-6850 GCA_040003695.1 bacterium | reverse complement strand
CAAGGTGGAACAGAAGGGGTGGGCAGCACGGTAAGGGCGCTTATCCGCACCTGTACCTCCTTTACTCCAACGGGCTCTTGTGCACAGTCGGCCGCTTCACGCACCGTTGGCTACGCTGCCAATAACCCAAATGCCAAGTACATCCAGACTGGCAGTGGCGCCCAGTCCAACCTCGGTCGCAACACTTTCCTGTTGCCGGGGATCAATAACTTCGATATCTCGGTCTTCAAGAAATTCCGCTTAGGAGAGTCGAAGGCCATCCAGCTTAGTGGCACTTTCTTCAACGCATTCAACCACCCGCAATACGTGCCGGGCTCGGTGAATACGGTGGACGCAGTTGGCACTACCGGCTTGACAACCTTAAACCAGATCGCGCCGCTCACGTCGGACTTCCTGAATCCGGGTCAAGTGCTCAGCAGCAACCCGCGTGTAATTGTCCTCGGGGCGCGGTTCACTTTCTAATCGGTGACTCACTTTCGTGAGGAACCGCATTCTTGGGAGGTGGCGAAAATGCCACCTCCTTTTTTTTCGCCCCAGTGAAACGAACCGGCGTTCACGTCTATCCCTTTCGTCTTGCTTGGGTTTGTTTTAGAATTAGGAACAACCAGCGCAATTTCAACTTCCCTTGGAACCGGGCTGTAAATCGATGCATCCCACACTGAAAAGGCACATAATAGTGACGGTGGAAACTATGGATATAGCCAGCCTAAAAAAAACTTCAAGATCAAGTCAGTTCAGAAATTTCCTCTTAGTAGTGCAAATTCTCATGCTACTTTCGGCAGGAACTTCTAGAACCGAAGGCCAGCAGCCAGGTCTCAATCACCCCTCAGCGCGCGATATGGCTCGCGCGGACATACGCAGGGATATGGATCGACAGCTTCTCTTGAAACCGCTGCCCGGGAAAAAAAATGACGATTCTGTTCGTCTCGCCCTTAAGCAGATCAATGAGGATTTTAGGAATATTCAGACCGTAAACAACACAATGATGGCTAATGCCTGGGCCCACGAGGAATTGGATTACGGCGACATTTCAGAGAGCATTTCCCAAATAAAATCAAAGGCCACCCGTTTAAGATCTAACCTGGCGTTGCCCCAAGCCAAAGAGGTAGAAAAGAAGCAACTTGATTTGGCGCGTGCGGGCGTAAAGGAGTTTCGCGCGGCCCTCTTGCTACTTGATAAGTCAATAATGAGTTTCGTAACGAACCCCCTCTTCCAAAAATCAAACGTTGTGGAAGTAGGTCTCGCAAGTCGGGCAAGTCACGATCTTGAACTAGTAATCCAACTAAGCGGAAATCTCCAGAAGACCGCAGAACGCCTGAAAAAGCTAACCAACCCTAAACACTAAATTTTGTGGCGGATCATACGAGATGGTCGGCCCTACATTCAGTTTTACTTCACGAAGTTGACCGCTCAAAATCCAGCAGGTGCCCTAGCTTTTCCTTCTTGGTTCTTAAATAGTTCTCTGCATTTTCGGTAGGTTCAACCTGGATTGAAACGCGCTCCACGATGCGCAAGCCCGCTTCCTCCAGCGCGCGCAGCTTGAGCGGATTGTTCGAGATCACCCGAACCTGGCAGAGCCCCAGGTCAAAAAGGATCTCCGCGCACTGCTTGTATTCGCGCAAGTCTATGGCCAGGCCGAGTTGCTCGTTTGCTTCCACGGTGTCAGCGCCTTCATCCTGTAGAGCGTAAGCACGAATCTTGTTCAGAATTCCAATGCCGCGGCCTTCCTGCTGTTGATAAACGATTGCGCCACGTCCTTCGTGTTCAATCATGCGCATTGTCTGATGCAACTGTGGGCCACAGTCACACTTGTTTGAACCAAAAACGTCACCGGTCAAACACTGCGAATGGATGCGCACCAGCGTCGGCACTTGACGACGCATTTCTCCTTTGAATAGTGCAACAAACTCTTCATTACTAGTCAGCGAACGATAGCCTGCGATCTCGAAGTCGCCCCATTCGGTTGGCAAGTGGGCAACCGCCACACGTTCGACCGAAAGCGGTCGTTCAGCTTCGTCGCATGCAGTAGTTAACTGTTCCTTCACTCAGAACTCCTTTTCAATTACTCATCAGGCGCACCAGATAAGATACTCACTTCTGAATTTGTTGCCTTTGACGATTATAGAAGTAACACGCGGAGGGCCACAAGAAAGCCTCCCAGCCGACGCTAAACGCTGCAAAGAACATTTTGTTCGTGCGTGTGCTGCATTGCCCCGCTATCACTCGCAGGATAAAATGCATCGACCGTCCTTTACTCAAGCGCAGCGTAGCCCTGGAGCCGCTTGAGTAAAGCCCACACTCGATGCCCAGTCACGATATTTACGAGGAGCCCTCGGGCCAGACGAAGTCGCGCCGGCAGTCTGCCACTGCCAAGGTTCAAAATGAGCGGCGGCCGGCTCTGGTCTCTTTGCGCGGCGAGTTAATGGCAGTTCCGATTCCGCTCGAGCGCAGCGAGGTGACCATTGGACGCGCGTTGGAAGCTGATGTGCGCATAAACGATCTGCGCGCATCGCGTCTTCACGCGCGTATCAACAGCAACTACGATGCGCAGACGGATGAAACCCTCTACTCAATAACGGATTTAGGCTCGACGAACGGAACTCTTTTAAACGGCGAATTGATTAGCGAGGCGCAACTCAACGACGGCGACAAAATCGTGATTGGCGATCATCTCTTCAGGTTTGACATGCTCGATGAAATCGATCGGGAGTTTCAGCAGCAGATCCACCGGCTGCTGGCGCACGACGAATTAACCGGATTGCTGACCAGCAAATCATTCTTTTCAGAGTTGCGTCGCGAAGCTGCTCGCGCACAATCAGAAAGCCGCCCCTTTTGTGTCTTGATGATGGACCTGGATCACTTTAAAGAAGTTAATGATACCTACGGCCATTTGGTTGGCAGTAAGACGCTTGAAGAGACCGGCCATGTCATAAAGCAAGCATTGCGAGCGGGCGATGTCGCAGCGCGCTTTGGCGGCGAAGAGTTCGCGGCTTTCCTGCTTGATGCCAACTATGCGCAGGGCCTGGTGGCCGCGGAGCGCGTTCGGATTGCCGTTGCTGAATACGCGTTTCCCGCAACGCGGCAGGATTCATCCGACACCGCGGCAACGCACCGGATCACGATCAGCATCGGCGTCTCTGCATTCCCGGACGATGCGACAGATCCAATTCAACTCGTAGAGCTTGCTGACTCTGCTCTTTATCGCGCAAAACGTGGCGGCCGAAATCGCATTTGTGCCTATCGTCCTTCATTGGCGATGACCGAAGGTCCACTACCAGCGCGGCGCACGTCATAGCAAAGATGACGGTCAGGTTTATGAAACACTGCGCGCCTACCGGCGTGTAATCGTTGGAGCGTACGGTGTTTTCTTGCTCGGTTGCACGCTATCAAGCGAGGCGTGTATCCTTCATCAGCAAAGTCCGTATCACACTCCTCAGAAGGACTGGAAAGGCTTTTCGTGCCTACGAAACTAAACCTGGCAAGCAGGCCATTCAGCAATCGATCACTGCCCTGGATGATTACGGCGGCGGTGATTTTTGTGTCGCTGATTAGTCTTATTTTCATCGTGCGCGCGACGCGATTGGCAAATGCTCAAGCAAATGCGGTTCAGAATGACCTAAACAACCTGGGCCGGCAGGAACTTGCGCTGCGCCAACAAGCGGAAACAGTAAAGAACTCGCTTACTTCCGAACAACTGCAAACCCTCGATGCCGCCCACGCGCTAGTGGATCGAAAGCGTTTCTCGTGGTCGAGGTTGTTTGCCGATTTGGAATCGGCCTTGCCCGCTGCTGTCCGTGTGAAGAGTATTGCCGTACGGCGCGTGGTTACTCGAGGAGACGAGACGCTGGCGGAATTGGATATGACGGTCGTCGCAAAAACGCCTGCCATCGTGACCGACATGATCGCTGAGATGGACCGCGCGGGGGTGTTTCACTCGGAGTTGCGTGCGCAAAATTTACAACGCGGTCGCGGAGAAGGCGGCGCCGAATATGAGTTAGCTGTGATCTACCGGCCACGCGTCGGCGCCGCGACTGAAACGAGCGCGCTTGCTTCCAACGCGCGCGCGGAGAACGGAGGCGCCAAATGAGCCAACAGGCACCGCCGCCGTTCGTTCCGAAACGCGAATTTCGGGCGCGTTTCGACAGTTTTCGTGTTGCGCGCCGGTCCGGCGTTTTTGGCCCTGCTGAGGTTATCGCGCTGGCTGGTAGTTTACTTATCCTCGTCCTGGTGGTTGTTGCTTATCTCTACTTTCTCGTCCCTGCTCGGTCTCGTCGTGCAACGCTTGAGTTGGAACGAGCTCGCCTGCAAAGCCAATTAAGAAATTCGCAGGATGTCCTGGTGCGAGGAAAAAGTACGGATGCGGCTGTTCACAGCATCACCGACAGTCTTCAGTCCTTCGAGACTACCGGACTGCTGGAGGCGAATCGCGGACGCATGGGTTTGTACGACAGTCTCAATAGTCTCATCCGCAAGAATGTGCTGCGGAATACTTCGGGGCCGACATACACTCCGCTTGCACCGATCGGATCAAAAGTGAGCGCTGGTTCAAGGGCAGCAAATACGAAGTGGCAAAGTATTTATCCGGGCATCGCGATTAGTGTTACGGTCGAAGGGCCTTATCAGAACCTGCGCCGCTTTGTGCGCGATATCGAGACCAATAAGCAGTTTGTCATTATTAATACGGTTGAGTTGGAGCGTGCTACGGAATCCAACATCGCAACGACTTCCGAAGCCGGCGCGACGGCAGCTTCTCCTTCTTTGGTAAGCCTGCGTCTAGAGATGACTACCTATTTTCAACGAGGTGGCGCCGAAAGTGTCGCCGGCGATTGAACGGTTCGTTTGAGAGAAGATGCAAATTAGCGATATTCAAAATCCGGCGGAACGCAAAAAACTGATCGTGGCAGCCGCTCTCGGCTTAGTTGCGTTGGTGCTGCTCTGGTGGACATTCTTCGGATTTGGCAGTTCCCCTAATAAGCTCGCGCAGCGGCCTGCGGTTAACACTTCACCACCCAGCGATAATCGCGTCGTTTCGGTGAAGCCTGTACCCTCGCCTTTAACAGAGGTGAACGAAGACGTCCTTGAACGGCTGCGTCCAATTAACTTTGAGGTCACGGCGCCGGCTGTCTCCGATGCCAAGCGCAACATCTTTGCCTACTATGAGCCGCCGACAATATCAGCAGCAGGGCCCTCAACTCCAACTCCGACGCCAACTCCGACGCCTCCCTTATTGCTTGCAAGTCTTTCTCCTGCCAGTGTCTACGCGCGCACCGGTGACTTTACGCTGGAAGTTTCGGGCGACAAATTCACGCCGCAGTTAAGGATCGTGATTGATAACGGGGAACTGGCGACGCGCTACATAAGTCCGCAGCAATTATCCGCGACCGTGCCCGCCGGCTTAATTGCCAATGGTGGAAGTCGCCAGGTGATGGTGCGATCCGGCGACGGAAAGCTGTATTCAAATGCAACAACGCTGGCTGTGAATGCTCCCCCCACACCTAACTACACATACGTCGGAATAATCGGCACGCGCCGCTACATCGACACCGCCATCCTCCAGGACAAAGGATCAAAGGAGATGTTGAACGTGCAGCGTGGCGATCTGCTGGGCGGAAGATTTCGCGTCACCAGCATCTCGGAAAAGGAACTAGTGCTCATCGATGCCAATCTGAAGATCAAGCACACGTTGCCGTTCGCAGTTTCGGGCGAAAAAGGCAACCCGATGCAACGGGCTACACCCCGAGTTGAAAGCGATGATGATCAACCCTAGCAATGGACCACACCACAATATATGGACACTGCCATTGGGCCGTTCTGGTGTGAGATCCCGCAAGCATTCGACCCTTCATGGCCATAGTGAGGCGGGTTATACACTGGTGGCCTTGCTCGCACTGATGACAATCCTGGCACTGCTCGCAGTCGCCGCGGCACCGACTCTCCGGCAACAAGCACGTCGCGAGAGAGAGAGGGAAGCGATCTTTCGCGGCGAGGAAGTAGCGGAAGCCATTCGCATGTACTACTCGTACAAACAAGCAAGAGGGATGAACGCAGATGCTGCGTTGCCGTCCTCGATTGATCAATTAGCAGAGGGCTTGTCTGTTGGCACCAAGAAGGTGCAAATCCTCCGTAGCTCCGCGGCACGCGATCCCTTGTCAGAGTCTGGCGAGTGGCATCTGGTAAGGCCTCGCTCAACCGAGTTGTCAGATTTTCAGAGCGCTGTGATGCTGTTCGCGCAGAATGTGCGGCCTCCTACCAATGACCCACAACTTAAACTAGTAGAACTAGTTATGGCCCCGCCTGTGCTGCCCACCTTAGGTATCTCATCCTCGGGTGGCCTTTCGACTAGCGCGGATGATATTCAAGGACCATTCATTGGCGTAAGCAGTCAAGACAAAACTAACTCAGTCCTTTATTACTACGGCATCGATCATCATGATGGCTGGATCTTCACTCCCCTGTTCAGATAATTGCATCGGTGACCATAGGAAGATTACGTTTTGAAATTCATTTCAATCTCGCGCGAGAAGATCAAGCTTGCACGATCTTTATCGCGTGCAGCAAACGCAATGTCTCTCGTTTGCCCGCCACGCGAGGACTAGCAACGCGATCTAACATAGCCCTTCACCGTCGCAAACGTTCGCAGACGCGAAAATATTTTTCGCCGGCAGGTGTAATAAGTTGTTGACATTGCGGGCAATTGCGTTTATATAGCAAGATGTTGTGCGCCGTTTACTCTAGCCCACAAGACAGAAGTAAGCACAGTATCTTGTGGTTATGACTGAAACCCAAAATTTTTGAAACGAAGGAGCAAACAGAATGGCAACTAAAAAAGGTGGAAAGAAGTCAGCGAAAA
>JBDUCB010000378.1:0-6875 GCA_040003695.1 bacterium | reverse complement strand
CGGAAGGGACCGTCTCGCGCACCTACATCGACTGGCTGGTGAGCGTGCCCTGGAAGCAGAAGTCAAAAGAGATCAAAGACCTGACCAGGGCGGAGGAAGTTCTTAACGAAGACCACTTTGGCCTTGAGAAAATCAAGGAACGCATTCTTGAATATCTTGCGGTCCGCCAGCTGGTGAAGAATCCCAAAGGCTCGATTCTCTGCTTTGTTGGTCCGCCGGGAGTCGGCAAGACCAGTTTGGGTAAATCGATTGCGCGCGCAACTGGCCGAAAGTTTGTGCGTTTATCGCTTGGCGGCGTTCGTGACGAAGCTGAGATTCGCGGCCATCGTCGCACCTACATCGGAGCGTTGCCGGGACAGATCATTCAAATGATGAAGAAGGCTGGAACGATCAATCCGGTCTTGTTGCTGGATGAAGTGGACAAGCTGGGCGCCGATTTTCGCGGCGATCCGAGCGCGGCGTTGCTTGAAGTTTTGGATCCGGAACAGAACCACACTTTCCAGGACCACTATCTCGACGTCGAATACGATTTGTCGAAAGTCTTTTTCATCGCCACTTCAAATGTGCTGCACACGATTCCGCCGGCATTGCAGGATCGGCTCGAAATACTGCGGCTATCCGGCTACACCGAACGCGAGAAGTTGGAAATAGCCAAACGCCATCTCGTTCCGAAACAAGCCGAAGCAAATGGCCTAAAGACGGAGCAACTCGATTTCACCGACGAAGGCCTGCTGGAAATTATCAGGCACTTCACGCGCGAGG
Organism: bacterium; assembly: GCA_040003695.1. Classification (GTDB taxonomy): domain Bacteria; phylum Acidobacteriota; class Blastocatellia; order Pyrinomonadales; family Pyrinomonadaceae; genus PSRF01. The sequence continues at coordinate 6,113 of JBDUCB010000378.1, read as the reverse complement.
CTGGCGTGCGCAACCTTGAGCGCGAGATTGGCTCGTGCTGCCGCAAGCTGGCGCGTCGTTTTGTCGCCGACAGCCTGGCTGAAGAGCATAAAGAAACTGTGGACGCTGAGCGCGCTCGTGAGATGTTGGGTCCGATTAAGTTTCGTCAACAGGGCGTTGCCGCCAACAGTGAGGTTGGCTTGGCGACGGGCCTGGCCTGGACGGAAATCGGTGGCGAAGTTCTGCAGATCGAAGCAACTCTTACAAAAGGCCGCGGTGGGGTAATGCTGACCGGGAAGCTGGGTGATGTCATGCAAGAGTCGGCGCAGGCAGCGTTGACTTGCATTAAGGCGCGCGCCGAGCGGTTGGCGATGAGTGTTGATTTTATTCGCAAACGCGATCTGCACATCCACGTTCCCGAAGGCGCCATTCCAAAGGATGGCCCATCGGCCGGAATAACTATGGCGACCGCAATGGCCTCGGCCCTGGCGCGCACGCCGGTGAGAAAGAATGTAGCGATGACCGGCGAGATTACCTTGCGCGGCCGCGTATTGCCCATCGGTGGCGTGAAGGACAAATTGCTTGCCGCCCATCGCTTCGGCATCGACACCATCATTCTTCCCAAAGACAATGAGAAGGATTTGCCGGAAGTTCCGGAAGAAGTTCGCAACGCGCTCTGCATTCATCTGGTAGAGACGATTGATGAAGTGTTGGCGCTTGCGCTCGAAGATGCCTGCCCAACCGACGTCGCCGCTCCGGACGAAGCAAAGGCGCCGCCGCTTTGGACACCGGAACCGCCATCGCAAGGCATTCAAACAAGCTAATACCTTTTTCAACTCGAACGAGCTTTAGGGTTCAGGCTTTGGTTGGTCCACAAACCAAAGGCAGGCTGTGTCCTGAACTCTAAACAGACTTTGCTTGCATGCTTTTAAACAAAACAACCCTGGAGGAAATGTGAATGAGTAAATACGACGATGCAGATCTGATTCTGAAACTTTACGACTTGAGACGCGAAGCCACCATGCGTGAGGCCCGCAACTGGCTCTTCGGCTTCAATCCTACGAGTGTGCAGGACATTATCGAGGTGCTTTTAAGCGAGCACAGCGGCCATTACCGTATGGTCGTCTCCTATTGGGACATGGCTGCCGCCCTGGTCAACAACGGTGCCATCGACGAGAAGTTGTTCAATGAAACCAACGGCGAGCACCTGTTTGTCTACTCCAAGATCGCGCCGCTGATCCCGGAAATTCGCACACTGTTTGGCAACCCCGAGTTCCTGGTCAATCTCGAGACGCTGGTGAAGCGCATCCCTGACTACGACGAAAAAATCACAGCCATGCGCGAGCGCATGAAGAGATTTGCTGCCATGCGCGAGGAACGAACAGCCAAGGTGCAAGCCGCCGCATCCGCTTCATAAGCTGTTATCTGGCCGGTCAGGCAGAGCTTTTGAAAGACGCTAATCAAGCCGCAACCGAGTTTCCCCTCTTCACCCGTTGGAGAGGGGAGACTAGGTGCGCAATTCTAAAGCTCTCCTCAAGACATGAAAATCACCAGCGCCGAATTCCTGAAAAGCGCTTTCCAGGAGGGCGACTGGCCGCGTGATCAGAAACCTGAGATCGCTTTCATGGGCCGCTCAAATGTCGGAAAGTCCAGCGTCATCAATTCCCTGCTGAATGCTCGCGGTCTGGCACGAACATCAAACACACCCGGCCGCACACAGTCGTTAAATTTTTTTGACATCAACAACAGCTTTCGTTTTGTTGATCTTCCGGGGTTTGGTTATGCGCGCGTGCCAAAAACATTGCGATTAGGTTGGGGCGAGATGGTCACGAGCTACCTTGCAAAGCGGCAACAGCTTGTGCTATCAATTCAGATCGTAGATTCGCGCCACGAACCCACAAATTTGGATTTGCAGCTTCACGACTGGCTTGAGCACAGCTCAAAACCACGCTTAATAGTTGCCACGAAATCCGATAAGCTATCTAACAACGATTTGAAAACGAGTTTGGAGCGCGTCCGCCGCGTGTTCAAAGCAGCAACCGTGATAGCGTTTTCAGCGAAAAGCGGTCATGGACGGGACGAAGTTTGGCGGGCTATTGAAAACTCGCTGGGTGTTTTTTAACTACCGGCGCTTGATTACCAATTTAGGATCGGTTAAGAATGCCTTTCCATAATTCAAATCGGGTTCTGGTTCACAAATTCTCAAGCCCCTTTTTATTGATCTAACTTCTTCAAAACCAACGAATGGCTAAAGAGATTGCATCAAAGTAGCTCCCTGATAGTCATTCTGTAATCGAGGCAAATTGCGTAACAGTCCTGCAACGAATGTTCCTGCAGCTTCGCGAATACGGACGAGTGCTCTAAAGCCGCTTCTGTTTGAAACCGTGAATTTGGCGCACGTCTAACCTCTGAACCCCTGAACCAAAAGTCGGCCGCTGTAGTTAACAAACAAACGCCAGGCATTTATTAGGAAATGAATTGACATGTCACAGAGAACACGTTCACGCGCTTCCAGCGCGAATAACGACGACAACACCGATAACGGCGCATCCGTAGCAACCGCGGAATCTCCCGACACAGACAGCCGGGATGGCCGAGGTGAGAAAGAAGGCTTTCTAAACCTCGCCGACCTGAAAGAGATGTCCATCTCCAAGCTGACGAATATCGCTAAGGGCATGGACGTCCCCGGCGCCACGGGCATGCGCAAACAGGAATTGATCTTCAAGGTGCTGGCCGCGCAAACGGAGAAAAGCGGCCTGATCTTTTCCGAGGGCGTGCTCGAGACCTTGCCCGATGGTTTCGGTTTCCTGCGCGCGCCCGAATACAACTATCTACCCGGCCCCGACGACATCTACGTCTCACCTTCGCAGATTCGAAAATTTGATCTGCGCACCGGCGACACCGTGAGCGGCCAGATTCGGCCACCCAAAGAAGGTGAACGCTATTTCGCGCTAATCAAAGTCGAAGCTATTAACTTTGAATCGCCCGACCAGGCACGTGAGAAAGTTTTCTTTGACAACCTGACGCCGCTTTATCCCGACGAACAGTTGAAGATGGAGGTGACGAGCGAGAATCTTTCGGCGCGCGTCATCGATCTCGTCACACCGCTCGGTAAGGGACAGCGCGGGTTAATCGTAGCCCCGCCGCGTACCGGCAAGACCATGCTGCTGCAAACCATTGCGAATTCCGTCACGCAAAACCACCCGGAAGTAACCTTGATTGTCCTGCTAATCGACGAGCGGCCCGAAGAAGTTACGGACATGCAACGCTCAGTGAACGGCGAAGTTATCTCGTCGACTTTTGATGAACCACCTACGCGCCACGTGCAAGTCGCCGACATGGTGATTGAAAAGGCGAAGCGACTGGTGGAACACAAGCGCGATGTCGTGATTCTGCTCGACTCGATAACGCGTTTAGCCCGCGCACACAATGCGGTCGTGCCGCCTAGTGGCAAGATTCTTTCCGGCGGTATTGACTCGAATGCGTTGCAGCGTCCCAAGCGCTTCTTCGGCGCGGCCCGCAATATTGAAGAAGGTGGCTCGCTGACAATTATTGCCACTGCGCTAATCGATACCGGTTCGCGCATGGACGACGTCATCTTTGAAGAGTTCAAGGGCACCGGTAACTCGGAAATCCATCTCGACCGGCGCTTGAGCGACAAACGATTGTTCCCTGCTATCGATCTACAACGATCGGGAACGCGCAAGGAAGAGTTGTTGCTGAGCAAGGAAGATCTGAGCCGCATATGGGTTATGCGCCGCGTCTTGAATCCGCTTTCGCCGGTTGAGCAGATGGAAGTAGTGCTCGAGAGGCTTGAGAAAGCCAAGTCAAACGCAGAATTCCTGGCTTCAATGCAAAGTTAGAAGTTGTGCAATGAAGGCGGAAGAATGGAGGCCGCACGGTCACATTCTTCCGCCTTTTTGTTTGGTGTTCTGCAAATGAAAAAGAGAGGAAAACGATCCACTAAATACATTAAACCACGCTAAAGTTGGTTTCGTGAATTTTCGTGTGATTTCGTGGATCGCTTTCTCGTCCTGGACGGAGCAAGAGACACAAAAATAGAGCAATCCTGTTTCGCATGTGCGCTTGACCTCTGATTCTCCATCCCCCATTCTGCATAAATCCTGCTTAGTCTTATGCGCGTTGCGATTCTTTCATCTGAAGCTGTGCCTTTCGCCAAAACTGGCGGACTCGCTGATGTCGCCGGGGCGCTGTCAAAAGCGCTTGGCAAACAGGGTGTAGATGCGCGGCTTATTCTGCCGCTTCATCAGCAGATCGACCGGAGTTTGCTGAGTGATTCGATCATCGAGGACGTCCCGGTTGACTGGCGTGGTCGGGTCTCGCCAATCCGAGTTTTTCAAAGCGAAGCGGCAGGCGCGCGTGCTTATCTGATCGATGCCGGGCTCTATTTTGATAGGCCTTCAATTTACGGCTACGCAAACGATCACGAACGCTATGCTTTTTTCTCGCGCGCTGCGCTCGCACTTATACGGAAACTCGATTGGCAACCCGATCTGATTCACGGCAACGACTGGCCGTGCGGCTTCGCGATGATCGAGTTGCGCGCGCGCCGACGCCATGATGAGTTTTTCAAGAACACGAAAACGGTCTTTTCAATTCACAATCTCGCTTATCAGGGAGCGTTTGATCCAAAAGATCTTTGGTGGCTGGGCTTTGGCGAATCCCCTTACAAAGAAGATTTTATGCTCAAGGGCGCGGCGTCGGCTCTGAAGGCAGGCTTGATTGCCGCCGACGCATTGTCAACTGTCAGCCATCGTTACGCGCAGGAGATACAAACAACCGAACAAGGCGCCGGTCTTGATTGGCTGTTGCGCGCGCGGCGCGACCGATTGATGGGTATCGCGAATGGGGTCGATTACGAACTCTGGAATTCGGAAACGGACCCCTACATCGCGGCTAATTATTCTGCTGAAGATCTTTCCGGCAAACGTGAGTGCAAGCGCGATCTGCTGCGCCGATTTGCGCTACCGGAAGACTTAGATCGTCCAATCATTGCGATCATTTCTCGATTAGTTTCGCAAAAAGGCTATGATCTGATTCGCCAACTCGCGGGCGCGATTCTGCAAACGGGTTCGTACTTCATTGCGCTTGGGGCCGGCGCCAAAGAGTACGAAGACTTTCTGCAAAGCTGGCACGACAGCGCGCCACGTCAAGTCGGCATTTACACAGGCTATGCGGGTGAGCCGCTCGCTCATCAAATTGAAGCCGGTGCCGACATGTTCTTGATGCCATCGCAGTATGAACCATGCGGTTTGAACCAGATGTACAGCATGCGTTACGGCACCGTACCGATCGTGCGAGCCACCGGTGGCCTGGACGACACGGTCGAAAACTACAACGCGGGAGACGGCAGCGGAACAGGTTTCAAGTTTCGCGAGTACAATGCAGGGGCGCTGCTTGAAAAAATACGCGAAGCACTTTACTTTTATCACCGGCCGCAAATCTGGGAGCGAATACAACTCAACGGCATGGCGCAGGACAATTCATGGGACGCCGCCGGCAAGAAATATATTGGTCTTTATCAGCAACTCGTTGGTTTACAGTCCAAAACCAACGCAGTGGTGTCTTAATAGCTATCATCGCTCCGTTGGAGCGAGATGTACCGTTAATTAGTGGCCAGCACAAAGAACACATTGCGCTCCTAAGAAGCGCAGGAATTGAATAGCAAATCACGCTATAAACATCTCGCCCCTACAGGGCGAAGCAGTTGTCCGACCCAATTGAATTTATCAAGCGCAGTGTGACTTGTCTGAAGGTTTAGCTTAAAGGAGAACGGGGATGAGCGATCAAGTAATTGAAGTTAGCGACAGCAGTTTTGAAAAAGACGTTTTGCAATCAGACAAGCCTGTGCTGGTGGATTTTTGGGCAGCCTGGTGCGCGCCATGCCGGATGCTGGCGCCCACGGTCGATGCGATTGCCGAAAAGTACGCGAGCGACGCGCGAGTTGTGAAATTGAATGTCGATGACAATCCGTCGATCTCACAGCGCTACGGCATCAAGGGCATTCCTACTTTGATCCTTTTCAAAGGCGGCAAAGAAGAAGAGCGAGTGGTTGGCGCAACTTCGAAAGAAGCCATTTCGCGCATGATTGATAAGCATGTAAGCGGCGCAGC
>JBDUCB010000428.1:0-6941 GCA_040003695.1 bacterium | reverse complement strand
CTCGCTGCGATTCTGGACCAACCGGAACCGCTAGTGGAGATCGAAACGCGAATTGTTATTGCGCAACATAACTTCAGCCGCGATCTCGGCGCCCAACTTTCAGCCGGTATACTTAATCTCGGCCGCGGCGGTTTAGCTAATATTTCTTCGCTTCCCGCTACCTCAACCAGTTCTTCAGGCAGTGGCTCGGGCACTGGCACTGGAGGTTCAGGAAGCGGCACGGGAACGACCGGGGTCAAGAGTGGCCCAAACCCGTTTGGTGTCTTCGGTGGCTTAACTGGCACCAACCAACCACTGGGCTCATTAGGCGCTGCCGCCGCTAACACGGTCATTGGTTTGACAACCGGTCTTTTCGGCACGGCTCAGATTAGCGCGCTGATAACTCTTGCCGAATCACGAGGCGAAGCTAAGACGGTTGCCACGCCGCGCGTTACTGCTTTGAATAACCGGCCGGCGCAGATTGAAAGCGGTTCCCAGATTCCTGTGCAAACGACCCAAGCTGCCAGTGGCACGGCCGTTGTCACGACCACTTTCGTGTCTGTTCCATTGCGTCTCTCAATTACGCCGCAAATTACGGATGTTGGCACTGTTATTCTCCGCGTTACCATAGAGAACAACACCATCAACACCGGCATCGCGGTGGGTGGCGTTCCCGGCATCGACACGCAGCGCATGCAGTCTGAAGTGCTCGTGCCAGATGGTGGCACCACTGTTATGGGCGGCGTGTTAGCCGACACTGAAGGCGAAACGCGACAGAGAACACCAGGCCTCGCGTCGATTCCGATCGTTGGAAACCTGTTCAAGCGCAAACTGACAACGCGCCAGAGCAGTGAGATCCTGTTCTTCATCACGCCACACATCTATCGGCCTGATTACCAGGGCCGGCCAATCTCCGGAACCATCAGCAATGGACCGCGAACCACAACCATTTCGCAGCCGGTGCCCCTTGGCAATCCGCAGAGCAACACACCGACACCGACGCAACTGCAACAGCAGCAGTCGGCTCCGCAGTCAGCGCCGCAAGGTCTGAACGCGCCGGCGCCGAGCGCTCCGCCCGCAAATACGCCCAGCGCCCGTCCTGGCACGCTGAGCGGTCAGCGTCCATAGGATACAAGCCATGTTCAAGGAAGTATTGGAAACAATAATTGAGCGCACCGAGGGCAGCCTCGGTGCACTCATTATGGGCATCGATGGCATCGCCGTGGAGCGCTCTCTAAAGCAGGCGGGCCAGGAAGCAAATCTTGACGTCGCGGCAGCGGAGTTTACTTCGCTGGTACGAAGCGCGCAGAAAGCCGGCAAAGATACGGGCCTCGGAAATCTGCGTGAGCTCGTCATCTCCCTCGATGATGCGGTGCTGTTGATGCGTTTGTTGGGCCAGGAATACTTTGTGGTGCTGGCAATTAGTCCGGAAGGTAACCTGGGCCGTGCTCGCTTCGAACTACGCAAAGCTGAATTGCAAATTGCCGGCGAGTTTGCGATGTAAGGTTTTCTCAACCTCACTAATTACAGAAGCCGCTTCTTTGGAAGCGGCTTTTTTATTTGTGATTCGCAGTTCGATTCCGAATCGAGATTCGAGATTATGGCAAACGAATGTAGGGCATACCGCGCAGGATAATTCTTTGCCGACGCGCTACTCGACGAGGATTAACTTGTGGATTGAACACGGTGCGCGGGTTTGGAATCATGGCCGAGAGAAAAGCAGCTTCATTCGCGCTGAGTGCCGACGCGGGCTTGTGAAAGTAATGTTCGGCAGCCGCCTCGGCCCCATAAATTCCATCACCCCATTCAATCACATTCAAATAGAGTTCAAGGATGCGCCGCTTGTTCAGTTCGCGCTCCAACATAATGGTCAGAATCGCTTCTTCGCCTTTGCGGAAAAATGATTTTTGCGAGGAGAGATAAAGATTCTTGGCTAACTGCTGCGTGATTGTTGATGCGCCACGTTTGAAGTCAGGCAGGTTCGGCCAGTCGTCATTTTCACCTTCTTTCTTCGCTTCCTTTGCCGCTTCGCGCATGCCCTGGTCCCAGACTTTCTGAAGCGCGCCATAATCAAAGCCGTGATGCGTAACGAAGTTTGTATCTTCACCGGCCAGCACGGCGCGTTGCAAGTTTGGGGAAATCCTATCGATCGAAACCCACAGTTGCTGCCGCATTGGTTCCTGCCCTTGAGACCGCGCTTCTTTTGCACGCGTTTCGATCAGCGAAGTCGTCACGGGAGTTTCGGTCCTTAGGCGCCCAATGCGTATGAACATGATCGCCTGAAAGCCGATGAAACCAACCAGAAGACCGGCGACGAGCAGAAGTAGAACCTTGAAGATTTTGCGCATGTTCAGCGAGAGCGTTGGCGCGGGTCGAGATATTCGCGCAATCCGTCGCCGATGAAGTTAAAGGCGAGCACGGTGAGCGCGATCGCAATGCCGGGAAATATCAACGCGTGTGGGGCCGACTGAAGTGTGGATAAGTCGCGTGCTTCTTCAATCATGACGCCCCATGATGGGGCGGGTGGCGGCACACCCAGTCCCAGAAATGAAAGCGATGCTTCCGCCAGGACCGCGCCGGCCATGCCAAGGCTTGCTTGTACGATCAGTGGTTGAATGGCGTTTGGCAGTATATGAATCAACAGAATGCGCTTGTCACTTGCGCCGAGCGCGCGGGCGGCTTGAACAAAATCATATTCGCGCACTTTCAAAACCTGACCGCGAATCAAACGTGCATACCCGACCCAGCCAATGATGCACAGCGCAAAGATGAGTTTGTTTAAGCCAGCGCCCAGAAATGCCACCATCGCGATTGCCAAAAGCAAACCCGGGAAAGCGAGGAAGACGTTGAAAACGTAGCCGGAGACAATGCGATCAATCCACCCGCCGTAATAGCCGGCGAGCGCGCCCAGGATTGTTCCCACAAAGGCCGAAACAGACACCACAACAATGCCGACCTCGAGCGAGATGCGCGCGCCAAAAACTATTCGCGAGAAGATGTCGCGACCGGTCGAATCCGTACCGAAGAAATATTGGGCCGAGGGAGGAAGGTAGCGAAGCGAGAGATTGGTTGCGCCCACGTCGTGCGTGGCGATCCACGGCGCGAATAGAGCGACGATGACCAGCACCGCAACAATGATTAAGCCGACAAACGTAAGCCTGTTCATATGATCCTGGAACTTGGTTCTTTGTACTTTGTTGTTTGTACTTTGTTCTCGCTGTGCTTAAGCAAAAGCTCAAGAATCGACAAAGCAAAGTTCAAAGCTCAAAGCACAAAGTTCACAATTCAAAATTCATGAAACCCTTATCCGCGGGTCTAACCAGCGATAGACCATGTCGGTGAGCATGTTGGCGATGATGTAAGTTATGCTGATCACAAGGACGCATCCCTGAACCACGCGATAGTCGCGTTTGCCAATACCGTCCTCAACAAGCAATAGGCCCAGACCGGGCCAACCAAATATCTTTTCAGTAATGATTGCGCCCGCCAGCAAAACGCCGAGCTGCAAACCGAGAATGGTCACCACCGGGATCAGGCCATTTTTCAAAACGTGTTTGTACACAACCTTCGTTTCACTTAGTCCCTTTGCTCGCGCGGTGCGGACGTAGTCTTCGCCCAACTCCTCGATAACTGAAGAGCGCACCATGCGCGTAAGAATTGCCGCCAGGGCTGCGCCCAAGGTGAATGATGGTAAAATAAAATCAGTCCAGTCGAAACGACCTGATGGCGCCAGCCAACGCAGTTTGACCGCAAAAACGTAAACCAGCATTGGGCCAATAACGAAGCCAGGCAGACTTATTCCAATCAACGCGATAATCGACGCCAGGTTATCGACCCATGTGCCCCGATTCTTGCCGGCAATCACCCCGAGCGGAATAGCGATCAGGACGGCAATCAGCAGAGCGGACAGCGCGAGTTGAATCGTGGCGGGATAGCGTTCGAGTATTAATTCGATGACCGGTCGATCGGTACGAAAAGAGCGACCCATGTCACCGTGAAGCAAACGAACCCAATAATCGGTGTAACGATTGTCGGCGCCGTGCCATTGAAAGTGTCGATTGTTTTGCGCGTCGCGCGGAAACGAAAAGAAGAAAGGCGGTCGATCCAGACCATGTAGTTGCCGAAACTGCTCGACTTGTTCGGGCGTTGCCTGTTCACCCAGAACAGCGACAGCCGGATCGCCCGGAACCAGTTCAATCAGCAGGGTAACTAGTGAAACGACGGTCCAGACGACAAGCAAAAAGATTGCGAAACGCCGAAGCGCCGAAAAAACTCTATGCTTGAAAACGGAACGCACCCTGGCGTGTCTCGACGGTGGAAGGTTGAATTTCGAGAGGATAATAGCATACGAGTTTGCCGTGGATCGTCGCTCCGCTTTGAGAAACGTAGAGATGCAGTTATGAAGAATTGGTGAGGCCACCTAAATAAGAACGTAGCCCGTGAGGAAACTGAAATGAGTGCGTGGCCCCGACAACCGCGCTCTCGCCAGGAAATTCCTCCAGGCTACGCTCTTATGGTTGCAAGCACAGTGTGCTTGTAACCAATCCGTAGTCCGACAAACTTAAGTTTGTCGAACAAATGTCCTACGATTGTGGTCGCTTGGCGACGTGCAGCGCCGCAATCCCACCCGTAAGATTCTGAAACGTCACCTCCGTAAAGCCGATCTGCTTCATCATCGCCGCAAGTGAAGCTTGATCCGGAAAGCGCGACACGGAATCAGGCAAATATTGATAAGCGCTTCTCGAACCACTTATCAAGCCGCCAAACAGCGGCAAGACCTTCGTAAAATAAGCTCGAAAGAACGGACGCAAAACCCGTATCTGCGGTTTCGAAAACTCCAGCACCGCAACCGTCCCACCGGGCCGCAAGATTCTTAGCAACTCTCTTAGACCACCTTCGAAGCTGGCAAGATTGCGCAAACCGAAAGCTATCGAGACTCCGTCGAACGATTGATCGCGAAAGGGAAGCTGCAGCGCGTCGCCTTCAACAAAAGGAATCAGCACGCCCCTTTCTGATGACTTAGCCGCCGCGATGTCGAGCATGGGCCGGCAAAAATCCAGACCAACAACCTGGGCCTGGGTACCGCCAGCTAACGCCAGCGAAAGATCCCCCGTTCCGCACGCGACATCGAGAACGCGAGCCTTATCGACCGGCAAGCCCTCACCCAGTTGTCTCACAACTATGCGCCGCCAGCGCCGATCGATATTTCCCGAAAGCAAATGATTTAAAAGATCGTAACGATTAGCGATCGCCGCAAACATTTCGCGGACGCGCTGCGCTTGCTCGCGTTTCAATGCGCTTTCTTCGTCAAACACAGTTAAGCCAATGTTGCTGTCAATATGGTTGCAGGCAGATTGCGAATGATTTGTGATTGCTCCTGTTAGGGAGCAGGTTTGGTTTTTGTTTTTGAAGATTTGGAATCTGTTGTGACGTTGGAAGAAGCAGGAAGTTCACCGAAGAGTTCTATCTTTCCGTAACGCTCAAGCTGTGGTTTCAGAACTTCTGAATTTCCGATCACTGCAGACGCAACCGGAACATCCCAAAATAACCGGTTCGCTGCTCGTTTTAGATCGCTCGAAGAGATTTTTGCGATCTCTAATAACTGATCGCTTCCCGGTTTAACTGAATAGGTATCAACGTCGAGCCATGCGTCTGCTGTTCCATCTTTGGCGCTGAGTTGCTTGATGAATGCCGCTGTAGCATCGGCCTTAACCGCCTCAAGCTCTGTATCAGTCACGGGCTGGCTGGCTAATGACTTTATTACTTCTTGCGCCGTCGAGAGGGTCCTGGTGGCTAACAGATTATCCACCGTCGCGCCCATCACAAACATACCCGGCAGCGCGAAAGCGTCATGCCTGACGAAAACCGGATTACGCGCCAAGTCGGGTAGAAGGATGTCCCAGCGCTTGCGAGCGACCAATGCAAGCAACGATGCCGCCTGAGAATCAGGGTCGTTTCCGGCAAAACCGCGTACAGCAAGTCTGACTTCCGCGCTTTGGCCGGCCGGTGCATTCATGATGAGAATGCGCGCATCCGGAACTGCTGGCTGTTGAAAAGTGGCAGGAACAATGCTTTCGCTTTTTCGCCAGACACCCAGCAATTGTCGCAAGGCGCGGTTGGCGCGGGCCCTTTCGACGCCGCCGATAATCACCAACGTGGCGTTGTTCGGATTTAGAAACCGTTCGCGCGCTAGCATCAAGTCGCCGCGCTCGATACGCTCGAGCGATTCAGCAGTGCCGTTATAGGGACGTCCATACGGGAAATCGCCAAAGAGCCTGGCGGCAATGGCTCGATCAGCCAGGTTGGTTGTCGAAATACTCGTATCCTTGATGATCTTGATGCGTCCGTCCCGGATCTTTTTAACGTTTTCTGGAGTCAGTTGGGTAGTGACCAACGCGGTGCGAAGAATCTCCGCTATCTTTTCAAATTGATTAGCGCGGCCCTGCATGGTGATGGTGATGGAGTCGTAATCAGTAACGACGTTAAGACGTCCCTGCATTTCATCGGTAAAGTATTCGCGGGTCGCTGGGTCGGGAAAAAGAAGATCTCCTAAAAGCGCCATGCTGCCGGCCTTGCCCGCCAAGTCAAAAGCGGCGCCACTATGAATTCGCAATTTCAGCAGGACATCCTGATCTCCCGGTCGGGACAGCAATAGAACACGCAGCCCATTCAAGAGCTGAAAACGCTCCGGAGTTGTCGAAGGCTGCCCGTAAACCAGCGACTGAGAAGCCGCGGCAATCGACAGCAGCAGCGCCGTCTTCTTGAAAAAACCGTTGAATACAGCAAGTTTCATAAAGATTACAGCTCAACTGTGATCGAGTTCAGTTCCGGATTAAAACTAAGTAGGACAAACATTCTTGTCTGTCCCTGGTTTTAGGAGAAGGAATAGACAGGCAGGAATGCCTGTCCTACCGTCAAAAAACATCTTAGAGGGACGATATTTAGTCGTCAACCGTTTGACC
>JBDUCB010000367.1:0-6970 GCA_040003695.1 bacterium | reverse complement strand
GACACGAGGCGCCGACCAGCTTCATTCGTAAGTACATCTTCAGTCTGGACCACAAAGTAATCGGCATCCAGTACATCATCTTGGCGCTGGTCGCGGTGATTGTCGGCATGACGATGTCGGTGCTGATGCGCATGAACTTGTCCTGGCCCGGCACGAACTGGCCCATCCTGGGAACATTGTTTCCCGGTGGCGCTCCAGGCGGAGTGATTAACCCAGAATTTTACCTGTCGCTGGTGACGATGCATGGCACGATCATGGTGTTCTTCGTGCTGACCACTGCGCCCCAGGGAGGCTTTGGCAATTATTTCCTGCCCATCCAGATTGGCGCCGAAGACATGGCATTTCCGTTCCTGAACATGATGTCGTTCTGGGTGACGTTCGTAGGCTTCGTCGTGATTCTGGCGGCGATCTTCTTTTCCGGGTCAGCATCAACGATCGGACCAATCGGGGGTTGGACTGGTTACGCGCCTTTAAGTGCGCTGGGTCAGATAGCTGGACCAGGGCAGGGAATGGGAATGAACCTTTGGATCATAAGTATCGCAATTTTTTGCGTGGGTTCATTGCTGGGCGCGCTGAATTTCATTACGACGCTTTTGAACATGCGCACCAGAGGCATGTCGCTGATGCGCATGCCGCTCACCTGTTGGGCCTGGTTCACCACTGCCGTACTCGCTTTGCTGTCCTTCCCGGTGCTGCTCGGCGGCGGCATTCTGCTGTTGCTTGATCGCCTGGCTGGAACCAGTTTCTTTATTCCCGGTGGCCTCTATGTAAGCGGCATTCTTTCCGGAACTAATCCAAGCTTTCCGGTGCACACCGGTGGCTCGCCAATCTTGTGGCAACATTTGTTTTGGTTCTTTGGCCATCCGGAAGTTTATATCGCGATTCTTCCGGGCATGGGCGCCACGTCGCACATCCTTTCGACTTTTGCACGTAAGCCGGTCTTCGGTTACCGCGCGATGGTGTTTGCAATCTTCGCCATTGGCCTGTTGGGTTTCTTCGTTTGGGGACATCACATGTTCATTAGTGGCATGAGTCCCTACTCGGCGATGACTTTTTCAATTCTCACGCTTTCGATTGGCGTGCCTTCGGCAGTTAAGACCTTCAACTGGCTCGGCACACTGTGGGGGGCAAGGATTCGCTTTACGACACCGATGCTTTTTGCGATTGGCTTTGTCTCGCTGTTTGTTGCCGGCGGCATTACCGGTCTGGTGCTGGGCCAGACGTCGCTCGACCTGCCGATGCACGATACCTACTTTGTAACGGCGCATTTCCATCTGGTGATGGGTGTGGCCTCCATCTTCGGCATGTTTGCTGCGACCTACTTCTGGTTCCCAAAGATGTTTGGCCGCTTCATGAACGAAAAGCTCGGCAAGACCCATTTCTGGATAACTTTTGTCGGTGTCTATTGCATCTTCGTTCCCATGCACACGATGGGCATCGTAGGCATGCCGCGGCGTTATTCTCAGTTCACCGAATACCAGTTCTTGTCCGGGTTACATCCGCTCGTCGTCTTCGTCTCGATTGCCGCGATCATAACGGTACTCACTCAACTCCTTTTTTACTTCAATCTGATCTGGAGCATTTTCAAAGGCAAAAAAGCTCCGGCGAATGCCTGGGACGCGACTACTCTCGAGTGGACCACGGCCAGCCCGCCACCGCACGACAACTTTGCGGGTGTGCTGCCGACTGTCTACCGCGGCCCATACGAATTTGCAGTACCGGGAGCACCGCACGATTTTGTAATGCAGAATGAACCGGAAACCGAAGTTGAAAGAGTAGGTGGAAATGGCCACAACGGTCACCGGCACTAAGCCGCTAACAAAAACCGGCTTTGGCGGCGGATCGAAATCCCGCGGCCCGAACGGCAATGGTTCTCCAAAGCGAAACGGTCATGGCGGCGCGTTTTTTGACGCGTATTCTTCAGCTAACCGTTATCGCATCGGCATGTGGGTTGGGCTGGCATCCATTTTGATGCTGTTTACAGCACTGAGCAGCGCCTACATCGTGCGCGCTGCGTCCGCCAACGACTGGCTACCGCTGCGCATGCCGCGCGTTTTGCTATTGAGCACGGCGCTGATAATTGTCAGCAGCATCGCGCTGGAGTTCGCGCGTCGAAAACTGAAAAGCGGAGAGCAGCGTGCGCACAAGCGTCTGCTGGTTTTCACGGCGCTGCTCGGACTTAGTTTCCTGGGCTCGCAGTTATTTGCCTGGAAACAATTAGCGCGGCAAGGAATTTATGTTTCCAGCAATCCGCACAGTTCATTTTTCTATTTGCTGACGGCTACGCACGGAGTGCACTTGATGGGCGGACTCGCTGGACTGACGTTTCTGACGTTGCGTTCGCGCCTGCGAACTGACGACGAATCGGCTGCGGCAAAAGCGCAGGCACAAACCGACGCAGTCACGCTTTACTGGCATTTCATGGATGCATTGTGGATTTACCTGTTTCTACTACTTTTTCTTTGGCGGACGCAGTAGCGCAGATTTCAGTCTGTGCTGTGCAGTTAGAATGGCGATGAAGTGCGACAAACTTTAGTTTGTCGCTACAAATAAACGAGGATCGACAGCCGACAAACTAAGGTTTGTCGAACATCTTTGGAGGTGATAGGTGAGTACTGAAGCACGCGCAGTACATTTTCCGGGAGCCGATTGGGGTGGTGGTGTGCACCCGTATCGCGTTGGTCATCGCAAGCTGGGAATGTGGTTGTTCATCGTTTCCGACTCGCTGACGTTTTCCGCGCTGCTGATTGGTTACAGTTATCTGCGCGCCTCGAACGTTTGGCCCACGCCGTTTCCTTTCTATCCGAGCATCGTCTTTTCGTCAGTGATGACTTTCTGCCTGCTGTCGTCGAGCTTGACTATGGTGTTCGGCGTTTCCGCATCCAGTCGCGGCGACAAGACGGCGGCCCGCAAATGGATCCTGGCGACGATATTTTTCGGCCTCGCGTTTATCGTACTGCACCTGATCGAGTGGAACCATCTAATCAGCGAAGGCCTGCGACCATTCGGCCTTCCCGCCCACTGGGTTTCAACTTTCACCACTACTGAAGGAAAACTGCCGACGCCTTTGTTTGGCGCGACGTTTTTCACTATCACCGGCCTGCACATGTTTCACGTGTTTACAGGAACAATCTACCTCGGAGTTGTGGCGGCTAGGGTTAAGAAGTTGAAACACGAAGATGTCGAGATCAGCGGGTTGTACTGGCACTTTGTAGATCTGGTCTGGATGTTTGTGTTCCCGCTAATTTATATCCTGTCGGTGGATGTTGGTGGCCATCTGGCGAAGTAGTTTGTAACGCAAACTGTTGGTTCGGGGGAAGCAGCGGAGGAATTAAAGATGAGCGCACACGTTGAAGAAGAACACTTTGCCGGCAGTAACAAATTGTTTACTTCGATTTGGGTTTGGCTGCTTTTGCTGACCCTGATCGAGATTTTTCTTGCCTACCGGCCGATGCCCATTCATTACATGTTGACGATTCTGCTTGGTCTTTCGATCATTAAGGCAGCATTGATCGTCGCATATTTTATGCACCTAAAGTTTGAGCGGTTGAGTTTGATCCTGACAATCGTTCCCATGCTGGTAGTCTGTATCTGTCTGCTGTTTGTGTTTTTCCCTGATAGCTTCAGGTCGGCGGGGCTGCGCTATCAGTTCAAGGAGCAGCCGCCGGTCGAAGAGGAGCACTGATGCAACCGGGTTTGAAAACGTTAGGTTTGCTGTGCGTCGCTGCTGTGACCACCTTGCTGCTGGTCTCCATGCCCGCTGCGGCGCAGTGTTCAATGTGCCGCGCGGCGCTGGCGGGCTCGAATAACGCTCTCTTCATCAGAAATTTCAACATCGGGGTACTCGTACTTTTGGTGCCGCCGGTTTCAATGTTTTGCGGCATCTTTGTCGTGCTGAAGCGTTACCATCGTGAGGATCAGCAGACCGATTCACGAGAAGAAGAGGAATAGATGTCTGAAGAGAATCTGCTGCGAATCGACGTGGAAAAGCGGACTACCCGTGGGCGCGTCTGCCCGCGATGCGGCGGCAAAATTATTCCATCCGACCGCGCGATTTATCAAAGTACGGCTTCGCCCGCCGATGTGTTTCCTATCTGGCAGTGCGAAAGATGCGGCTACGAAGAAATGTCGGAAAAGCCAAAACCTGCGGCTAAGGCGAAACACTAAATTGTCCGACAAACTTCAGTTTGTCGTGAGTGAATTCTAAAGAGCGACAAACTAAAGTTTGTCGAACAAGGATGGTTTGATGTGGCTGAAGCGGACGCCGGTGTGATCGAAATGAAAGGCGAAGTTCGATTCTTAAATCTTATTTGTATTGTTGTCGCTATCGCCTTCCTTGCGTTTGCGGTCTTAAACGCGTTGTTCTCCGGTGATTTTCTGACTACGGATAATCTATTCATCACCATGGTCTGTTTGGTAATGGCCCTAATGTTCGCTGCGAATCCATTGCTGTATTTGAAGTCCGAAGGAAAGCTGCCCATTCCGTTTGTCAAACGACAGGCATCAACTGCCGGGCCAACCGGTTCATCCGTCCAAGCCACGCCGCCTTTGCTGGACGCGCGCGGTCGCGCCTTTCCGCCTGATGTGAAGGCTATGATTGCCAATATGAAACAGAAGCAGCCATAGCTATTCAACTAGTACGCAAGTCCTGCCGTGAATGAAATAACAAAACTTGTCTTGCGCAGCTTCGAGCGCTGGAATAAAGAGAAGCTGGACCTCCACGAACTGTTTGAAGCCGGCGGCAACGATCCCGAGCAGCGGACGGCTGTGTTCGATGCGGTTGAAAAACTCGTGCAGGAAGGTCTGCTTAATGAAGAAGGAAACGATTTCTATTCGCTCACCGACAAAGGAAAAGAAGCTGCGCGGGTTTCAAAGACCTAGCTCATCTCAGCAGCTGTCCTAATCAAAAAGAGCTGGTAAACGATCCACCAAACTACACTAAATAACACTAACTTACTTAGTGAACTTTCGTGTACTTCGTGGATCGTTCTTGCCAACTTAAGGAGTGAAGGACCTTCTAATAGGTCAGATGAGCGACTTAACTCCTAACAGAGCTTTGAATTCCTAGGATGGCCCTGTGCTATAAACATTGCGCTCCCACGGAGCGCTTATGCCCGAATACATTTCTTATCTGCCGCACCTGAATGCAATCCTGAATTCCATCAGCGCGGTTTTGCTCATCATCGGCTATCGTTTCATACGCAACGGGAGAATTAACGCGCATCGAAGCTGCCAGCTCACGGCGTTCGCAACCTCCAGTTTGTTTCTAATCAGCTATCTTACTTATCACTACTATCACGGCGCGACGCGCTTTCCCGGGCAGGGAGTCATTCGCCCGATCTATTTTGCTATTTTAATCACGCACACGATTCTTGCCGTGGTTATCGTTCCGATGATCCTGCTGACGCTTTACCGTGCGGCGCGATTGGATTTCATCAGGCATCGCCGCATCGCCCGCTGGACGCTGCCGCTTTGGCTTTACGTCTCAGTGACTGGCGTAGTTGTGTACGTGATGCTCTATCACCTTTACCCATCAGTAGGCAGTACGCAGTAAGCGGTGAGACGTTTGAGCGTTCGTGTTATTTCGTGTGATTTCGTGGATCAGTCCGAAATCAAGAATAAGAACGGATCCACGAACATACACGAAAACGACACGAACAAAAGCCTTCTTAGTGCGTCGCGACGAACGAGATCGTTTAGAGTCTAGTGCTTGTTGCGCCCGTATTCCCCGCTCTAATCTGCGGGTGAATTCTCTTGCATGGTCGAAAACGGAAACAACCCTGAAGTAAAAATTACGGCCCCGCCGGTGAATCGCGTTCGTGCCTCTAGTCCAATTTTGATCCTTGCCATCTTGTTCGTAGTCGCTTCTTTTCTGACCTGGTATCTGACCTGGTTCGGCCGTGGACTTTCTGATTCTGAGATTACAAAGTATTTGTCTGACTACAGCCATCCACGCCACGTCCAGCATGCGTTGCTGCAAGTGCAAGAACGCATCGAACGAGGCGACAAAACAGCGTCGCAGTGGTACCCGCAGATCGTTGCGCTGGCGGGTAATTCCGAAACAGAATTCCGACTCACCACGGCCTGGGTCATGGGCGCGGACAACTCTTCGGAAGATTTTCACAACGCGTTGAAGAAATTGTTGGCCGATCGGGAAACAATTGTCAGAAGAAACGCTGCACTCGCACTAGTGAGATTCAACGACGCGAGCGGTCGTTCAGAGTTGCTGGCGATCCTCAACCCCTTGGTTGTAAATGCGCCGGTTAACGGAACACTGGAAAGCAGTCTGTTGAAAGCAGCACCGGTAAGCAGAGGAACTTTGCTCGCTCGCATTCGGCAGCCAAACAATGACGTTGCGGCAATGCGTTCACCACTGTCCGGCTCACTCGACAATATTATGGTTGCCACCGGCTCTAACGTCACCAGCGGCCAACCCGTATTGACGATTAAGTCTGACGAGCAAAGCATCTGGGAGGCATTGCGCGCGCTGGCTATTGTAGGAACGGAAGAGGATCTAAAACCAGTCGGGGATTATGCGAGCGGCGCAGCGACCACCAGCGATCGCCTAAAACAACAAGCGGCTCTGACAGCGAATGCCATCAAGAGCCGCGTGAATGTTAACGACAAGACTATTAAGCCGTAGGTGGCGCTGGCGGAGCGTCGGGCAAGGCAATGCCGTGGATGGCTTCCCAGTCATCAGTCGGCACCATCTCAATCGCATCCCAGGGACAACCGTCGAGGAAAGCGCCGTCAGGTCCTTTGCTGATGCATTTCTGGCAGCCGATGCACAGATACGGATCGACTTCGATGCGGCCAAACGGCGGGTGATCTTCGTCCGGTATCCAGAACATGCACGCTTCGATCGGGCAATATTCGATGCAAGCAGGCGAACCCGCGCAACCGGTGCAGCAGTCGGTGGTGATGGCAAGTATGCGCGGCTTCTTCTTGCGAGTCGCCTTGCCGTCACCTT
>JBDUCB010000300.1:0-7006 GCA_040003695.1 bacterium | reverse complement strand
AGGGTGAGCCGTCGTGGCGGGGGATTATCTTTCTGTGTGCGCGCACGCTATCACAAGCCGTGGCATTCGGCAACCAATCGAATTGTTATCGAAATTCGTACAAAAAACGCGCGCGTGCGAATAACGCGCAAACTGTTCACATTACTTGAAGAGGGTCTTTTTCCAAACGCGGAACCGAATCTGATTATGTTGAATAATCAATCAGTTTCAAGATGAGTAACGCCTGGCAACCGAAAAACTGGGAAGAGGCTTGTAAGCGCAACGCCGGAAGGCGCAAGCTTCATATGCGGAAGCGAAAAGAGCGGGCTGATCGAATAGTTAGACTACTGGCGGCTATGGAGGTTGCGCCCGATCTGCGCGAGAGTGCCTACGGTTGGCTTTCAGTGACCGCTGAGACAATGAAGACAAGCCAAGCCACTGCCTCAAGAGACTTCGCAATGGCTCGTCGCATTCATGCGCAATTCGCGAGGATGTTCGGTCGGAACTTAGAGCCTAAAAAGGATCAGGTTAAGTGGTCATGGGACTGGTCGCATTACGGGTTTCGAACTCGCGAGAGCGTACAATCGGGCAATAAGAAACCAGTGGGCCATTTCCCATTTGATACGCGAGCGGTCCCTACCGAAGAGGCCTACTGTGGATTCAGTGCCGCATCCTGGCAACCGAAAGACTTAAGATTTACTACGCCTCGAACCGAGCTGCTTTCAGCTCTACGCTCCCTTGCTCGCTTTTAAGTAAACTCGCTCTTGACCAGTCCTCATAGCATTCGGAGGCATATAACCGGAGTGTGTGGGGTGTTTTGTGGGTACTACACAATGACATTGAGCAACACTCAATCGGAGTCACCAAGGAAAGGACTCAACAATTACAAGCCTGTTATGCTAGGTGATATTTGGTGATATGTGCTTCGAACGGACTGCAAAACCTTTATTCATCGGTTCGATTCCGATCGCCGCCTCCAATCTACTCAACAATTTAGAGACACTTCAAAGTTCAGTGAAAAGCTCACTGTAGTAAACAATGTGGCACCTCTGGGAAGGCCAACACTCCTGAACGACTGGAAGGGCTATCCCAGAATTGATCGAAACTGCGAACAAGTTTGATCTAAGTTCGACTTTCGAATGGATTGAAGCGAATTGGAATTCATGACACCGTTCGAGTTTAAGTTGGGCACTTGTGAGCTGTCGGAGGAAAAGTTTTCAACAACGAAGCCGGGACAGGTGGGCGGTCCGCCTCGCAAAAACCAACCATCGATTTATCCAAACACTCTAGCCACTTTCCTGACCGCGCCACGGAGCGTCCGGATGATTTTTGGCAGCACAAAGATCGACGCGACCAAGAATATCAAGAGCAGAATAATCAAAACGGCCGGGAGCAAGAAGGCAAGTAAAATCGAGCCAACAGCCACTACGTCCTCAATCAAACTCACGACGATGTTTGATGCTGGTTCGGGGCTTAGGTTAATGGCTGCCCGGGCAGTCGCTTTCGTGCCGTGGGCGCTGAGCGCAAGTCCACCACCCAGCAGCAGCGCAATCACTTGCACGCTGCGATTAAAATCACCAAACGCAGCGGCAGCCAGGACGGCCCCGGCTGGAATTCTGATAAACGTGTGAACGACATCCCAGGTGCTGTCTAGGTAAGGGATCTTGTCGGCAAAAAACTCAATCACAAAGAGGGCAGATGCGATTCCGATAACCCACCAGTTCGTTAGTACTGTAAGATCGCCCGGCAAGTGAAGATGCGCGAACCGCCCCAACAAACCAAGCGTCGCCACTGCTGCGTACAGGCGAATGCCTGAGACCCAGCTACTACCCATCGCGATTGCAAGCGTGCCGATCAGATTCATTCGTCTCCTCGCCTTCACAATACGATAACTGCCGCGCAGATGTTCTTTGCGTCGGCATTGCCGAGCATCGACGGTTTGTTGCGGAATAAGATGCGCGTGTTCGATTTAACAAACTAGTCTAAAATACCGGCCAGTTAGATTGACGATGGCGCCTCGGCATGACCATTACAAAATCCGTCGACGATTGTGCTGGCCGCCGACCACGGTGTAAAGCTCGCCAAGTTCGTGGGCGAACGTCCCTCCTGCGGAGTTTGATATTAAGTCCGAGGTAACGGATTCGTTCTCGATCTGATCGTCTAACCAAAAGCTTGAGCTAGTCATTAGCTGCCGCATGTTTTTTTCCCGTTGGTTCAACTCAGGGTGTTTTTTAATTCTGCTCTGTCTCGCTGCGGCTATCCCCGCGGCGGCGCAGTACCGCTTCGATCACTGGACGGCGGACAACGGCTTGCCACAAAACTCGGTGCGCGACATTCTGCAAACGCAGGACGGTTACCTGTGGTTTACGACCTTTGACGGGCTGGTGCGTTTCGACGGCGTGCGCTTCACCGTCTTTAACAAGAGCAACAGCCCTGGCCTCGCCAGTAACCGCTTCGTCAGTTTGTTTGAAGACCGCTTTGGCGATCTGTGGGCGGCGCTGGAAACCGGCGAGGTGGTGCGGCGGCATCAAGGGCGCTTTACGACCTACAACCAGGCGCAGGGTTTGCCAGGTGATCCCCTCCCCAGGCTGGCTGATGACGGACAGGGAAACGTCGTCCTTTATTACACGCATTTCATCCCTGACGATCAGGCAAAGGTTTACACCCGTCTTGCGTTTCGTACCTATCGTTGGTCGGGGGATAAGTTCCGGCCTGCGCAGGAACTGAGTTCCACTTTCTCGGGGCCACGGCCGTTGTCGGCTGAGGAAGCTAATACTGTTACATTTAATAAATTTGTCGAAGGGGATTACTGGTACTTCACGCCTCTACGGGTGATTCACTTAATGAAAGGCGGCGGGATTCAGGTCTATAGCGAGCGGAGTGGTTTGCCCGGCACGCAGCCTGGGTTGGTTTGGGGGAAGCAGTATCCCATGCAAGCCGTCTCGCGTGACGCGGATGGCCGCCTTTGGCTGACTGATTTGAAATCAGGTAAAAATCAGCTCCTGAGCCTGCACACGCCGGAACGCTTTGACGTGGGTGGCGGCTATGCCGACCACGAAGGGAATTATTGGTTCAGCACCTACAACAACGGGTTGTTTCGCGCCCGCCGGCAAACTGTCACGCCGTATGGAAAAGCGCAGGGGCTGAACTTCAGTGAGATCTACCCGCTGCTCGAGGGCCGCGACGGCTCGCTCTGGATCGGCGCGTATGGAGGGGGTGTGTTCAGGTTCAAGGACGGCGCCTTCACCCAATACCCCGCCCCTAAAAGCAAAGACCTCGATTTGTTTAGCGGGTTCGTGTCCTCACTCTATGAAGACCGTGCCGGGCAGTTGTGGGTCAATGGGATCTGGCAGTTGGTGGATGGGCGCTTTGTCCGTGGACCGTGGACGGATGCACTGATTTACCAAAGGATTGGTTATATCTGGACGATGTACGAAGACCACGAAGGCGCGTATTGGTTCGGGGCGGACTCTGGCGTCGTGCGCTATCAGAATGGGTCGCTCACGCAGTACACCGCCAAAGACGGTCTGGCAGGCAATGATACGAAAGTCATCATTGAAGATGGTAGGGGTGGTCTGTGGCTCGGCAGTTACGGTGGCCTGACGCATTACAAAGACGACAAGTTCACCGCCTGGACCACGAAAGACGGGCTGCCCGGCAACACCGTGCGGGCGTTGAAACAAGACGACGACGGTACGTTATGGATCGGCACTTACGATAGCGGGTTGGGCAGATTTAAGGACGGGCGTTTCACCAGCTACACCGTCAAAGAAGGGCTGTTCGACAATGGGGTTTTTCAGATTATGGAGGACAATTACGGCTGGTTTTGGATGAGCTGCAATCGCGGCATCTACAGAGTGCGCAAACAGGAATTGAACGATCTGGCCGACGGCAAGATCAAGACGCTTACCTGTCTAGCCTACAACCAGAGCGATGGCCTGCCGAGTTCGGAATGCAATGGCGGGCGATGGCCGGCCGGGGTCAAAACCCGCGATGGAAAACTCTGGTTTCCAACGATGGGTGGTGTGGCGATGATTGACCCAGCGACGGTCCAAGCCAACCGTCAGCCGCCACCCGTCGTGATTGAAGGGATGCGGATTAATAATGAACCCTTACCATTCGATGCCTGGGACTCCGCAATCCACAATCCACAATCCGCAATTCAGATCTTGCCGGGACAGGACAATTTCGAGATCGAGTACACCGCGCTGAGCTTTATCAATTCCGAAAACATGCGCTTCAAATACAAGCTGGAAGGCGCTGATCACGACTGGGTTGATGCGGGCACGCGACGCACCAGTTACTTTTCGCACCTCGCGCCGGGCGAATACACCTTCAAAGTGGTTGCGGCAAATACTGACGGCGTGTGGAACCTGGCAGGAGCAAGCTTACGCATCAACATCGTGCCGCCGTTTTGGCGAACGCGGTGGTTCATGACCCTGGTGGCGCTCGGCGTCGTGGGTACGATAGCGGTGATATGGAAATACCGGGTTCGACAACTGCAACGCGTCCAGATAGCGCAGGCGGCGTTTGCCCGCCAGTTGATCACTTCACAGGAGGCTGAGCGCAAGCGCATTGCGGGTGAGCTGCACGACAGCCTGGGCCAGAGCCTGGTGATAATTCGCAATTGGGCCATGCTTGGAGCCGGCCAGCTGGAACACAAATCGCCAGCCAGGGAAGAACTCGACGAGATCAACGCCATCGCTTCACGCACAATTAACGAAGTCCGCGAGATCGCTTATAACCTCGGTCCCTATCACCTTGAACGGCTCGGATTTGAAAACTCGATTCGAGATATGGCCAGCCGCGTCGCGCAGGCGTCTGGCATCGCCATGGCGACCGAGCTTGACGCACTCGATGGCGCGCTTTCGAGTGAAACCCAAATGAGCCTTTATCGCGTCGCGCAAGAGGCGCTCAATAACGTGGTTAAGCATTCAGGCGCGACCAAGACGCGCATTGCGCTCAAGCGCGAAAGCGCGGGCGTCCGGCTGACCGTCGCTGACAACGGTCGGGGGTTCGACACGCAGACGGCGAAGGCGTCTGAGATTCCTGGCATCAGCCGACGACCCGGATTCGGACTTAATGGTATGGCCGAGCGAGTGCGGCTGCTGGGCGGCACGTTCATCATTCGCTCCGCGCCCGAACAGGGAACGACTGTCGAGGCGCTCTTGCCCGAAACTTCTGAAAAAGCGAAAGGCACGGCGAAAGAATGACTGAGAAGAAGAGTCGTGAGATTCGCGTTCTGATCGCTGATGACCATCCGATTTTCCGTGAAGGATTGGCGAAGGTCATCTCGCGTGATCCTCGAATGGAGGTCGTTGCCGAAGCTGAAAACGGCGACGAGGCCCTCGCTCACCTGACTGAACTTCGCCCTGACGTGGCCGTGCTTGACCTGGACATGCCGGAGCGTGATGGTTTCGCCGTCACCCGTGCAGCACAGGAGGCCAAGCTCGCGGTTAAGGTGATCATCCTGACCTCACATAACAACGAAGCTCTCTTCCATTCAGCGCTCGACCTGGGCGTAGCCGGTTACGTGCTCAAGGACGGCGCGATCAACGAGATCGTAAACGCCATCCGCGCCGTGGCCGCCGGGCGCCACTACTTCAGCCCGGAGTTGTCAACCTATCTGCTCAACCGGGCGAACCGCGGCAGCAGTCTCGGCGCGCAGAGGCCAAGCTTCAATGACCTGAAGTCGGCCAAATCGCTCGGCATCAGCTTGAGCACGTTCGAACAACGCGCGGACTCTCGCATCTCGCATTACCGCATCCTTAAGAAGCTCGGCGCGGGCGCCATGGGCGAAGTTTACCTTGCTGAAGACAGCCGGCTTGATCGCAAAGTCGCAGTCAAGCTCCTGGGCGACCGGTTCAGCAGCGACGAAGACCTCCTACAACGCTTCATCAGAGAGGCCAAAGCAGCTTCGGCGTTGAATCACCCGAATATCCTCACGGTCTATGATTTCGGCCAGACTGAGAGTGGCGCGCATTTTATTGCCACGGAGTACATCGAAGGCGAAACGCTGCGGTACCACATCGGGCACTCGCGCACGCAACTCCGCGACGTGTTGGACGTGATCGTACAAGTCGCTTCGGCTCTCTCTACTGCCCATCAAGCAGGCATTTTTCATCGGGACATCAAACCAGAAAACATTATGCTGCGGCCTGACGGCATCGTGAAGGTGTTGGACTTTGGGCTGGCGAAACTGGGCGCGAATTCCGTGTCGTCCAGTTTTTTTCTCAAGGACACCGTCCCCGGCACGATTCTGGGAACCGTGGAATATATGTCGCCCGAACAGGCGTGCGGCAAAGAAGTCGATGCCCGAACAGACGTCTTCAGTCTTGGCATTGTGCTCTATGAGATGGTCACTGGTCGTCGGCCTTTTAGGGCCGAGTCAAGTTCGGAGGTACTGGCTGCGATCCTTGAAAAAGAGCCGCTGCCGCTGGCGCGATTTAGTGACGAGGCGCCGGCAGAGTTGCAACGCATTGTTAGTAAGTGCTTGCGAAAAGATCGCGATGATCGCTATCAAACTATGAAAGGGTTGCTGGCCGATTTGAAAGAATTGCGCGACGAGCTGGCGCTTGAGGCAAAGCTGGAACGCTCGAGCCGATCTGCAAACCTTAGCGTCTTAGAAAACCAGCCGACCCGGATAGTCAAAAGTGACAGCAGCAAACACCGGGTGACACCGGTGACCAGCACAGCAACAGGGAAAACCACATCGAGCGCCGAGTACCTCATCAGCGAAATCAAAAATCATAAACGCGGCATTGTCGTTACGTTACTGATTGTTTTGCTGGCAGCGCTAGCCTTGGGCTACCGGATCTTCTGGAATCATTGAATATCGAAAGATGTCCCAAAGAAGAGATGCAAGTGCACTGTAGTAAAAAATGTCGTAAACACCTGCATTCACCGAAGTACATGGAAGAACACGAAAAATTTTAAAGTATTCTCCTTGCACCTATTTAAGCTTCAGTGTTCCTGTATGCACGATACTGATGATTTTCTGCACAACCTTTATTCATCGGTTCGATTC
>JBDUCB010000154.1:0-7020 GCA_040003695.1 bacterium | reverse complement strand
GTAACAGCAAACAGCAAACAGCAAACAGAAAACAGTAGACAGAGATGCGAAACGCTCGTTCACTTAATTCAGATCGGCCGTTAGTCACCGATAAGCGCAGCGCGATCCTACGAGCGGCGATTCGCGTCTTTGCGGGCAACGGATATTTCAATTCGAAAGTCGCCGACATCGCGCGCGAGGCCGGCGTGGCCGACGGCACTGTTTACCTCTACTTCAAAAGCAAAGAGGAAATCCTGCATTCAATTTTCGATCGCAACATGGAAGAGGCAATCGCCGACGGCCGCCGGCGTCTCAACGGCATTGACGACCCGGGGGAACGCTTGCGACGCATTGCTCACATGCATCTGGATCGGCTTGGCACTGATCGCGATCTCGCGGTTGTATTTCAGGTGGAGCTGCGCGGCTCGACAAAGTTCATGGAGGAGTTTTCCGCGGCGGGCTTTGCTGAATACCTGCGCCTTATTCGCTCGACTTTCGAGGACGGCCAGCGCGCGGGCGTGTTTCGCAAGGAACTCAACGCCAAGGTGGTTGCAAAAATTCTCTTCGGAGCGCTCGATGAGATGGCGACCAATTGGATTCTTTCCAAGCGTCGTTACAAGCTGGCGTCCATGGCTGATCAAGTGCTCGACATCTTTCTGAACGGAGTCGCGGCGAAGTGAACTCGACCACTCAGCTTTCACCGGAATCGGAACAGCCGAGGGTACAGCGCTCGCCATTGACTTCGGACGAACCCACCACGCTGACCGAAGTCTTTGAATATATCGTCCGCGCACATGCCAGACCCAACACGCTGAACTACAAACGCGATGGTCGCTGGCTTCCGATTTCCTCAGAACAAATAATCCAGCGCGCGCGCTGGATTGCAGCCGGTCTCTATTCGCTCGGGCTTAGGCGCGGCGATCGCGTGGCAATTCTTTCCGAGAGCCGGCCGGAATGGACGTTGACTGATGCCGGCTGCATCTTTGCCGGCGCGATCGACGTTCCCATCTATCCCACGCTGACACCCGCGCAAGTCCAGTACATTTTGAAAGACTCGGGCGCGCGCGCGCTGGTGGTAGCAAACGAAGCGAAGCTGCTCGAGCTACAGTCGATTCTTTCAGGCTGCCCTCAAGTCGAACACCTCATAGTTTTTGAAAAAAGTGCTGAGTCGAAGTCCGCCGCCATTTCATTGGAACAACTCGAAGCGCGCGGCCAGGCATTTGCGCGCCAGCAGCGCGAGCTGCTGCGCGACCTGGAACTGCAGGCGAAGCCGGATGACCTGGCGACGATAATTTACACTTCGGGCACGACGGGCGAGCCGAAAGGCGTCATGCTCACGCACGGCAACCTGGTTTCGAATCTGGTGGACTCATCCGGACACTTCTCATTTGGTGTCGAGGACACGGCGCTATCCGTGTTGCCGTTGTCGCACATCTTCGAACGCGAGGCGATGTACATGTATCTCTATCGCGGCATGGCGGTTTACTTTGCCGAGTCGCTCGATACCATTGGCCCAAATCTTCGTGAGGTGCATCCGACAATTCTGGTTGGCGTGCCGCGCATCTTCGAAAAGATTTATGCGCGCATCCGGCAGCGCGCAACGGAGCAGGGGCGCGCAAGTGTTGCGGTGCTTAACTGGGCGGTGAACGTGGCCAAAGATTACGCACGTCACCAGCTGGCGGGAAAGCGCGTCCCGCTTGCTCTCAGCTTGCAGCACAAGCTTGCTATGTCGTTAATGTTTTCGAAGTGGAAGACGGCGCTGGGTGGCCGCATACGCTTGCTTGTTTCCGGCGGGGCTGCGCTGCCCGAAGAACTATCGCTGATTTACATCGGCGCGGAAATACCAATCATCCAGGGTTATGGGTTGACTGAAACATCACCAGTGATCACGGCTTCCTCAATTGAAGAGAATCGCGTCGGTACAGTTGGCAAACCGATCAGAAATGTAGAAGTGCGCATCGCTGCCGACGGCGAGATCGAAACCCGCGGGCCAAATGTAATGCGTGGGTACTACAACAAACCCGATGAAACTCGCGCCGTGTTTACTGAAGACGGTTGGTTTAAGACTGGCGACATCGGCATGATTGATGCTGACGGATTTCTGCGCATCACCGATCGGAAGAAGGAACTGTTCAAAACGTCGGGAGGCAAATACATTGCTCCGCAACCAATTGAGCAACTGATTAAAGGGTCGCCTTTTGTGAACCAGGTGGTTTTGATCGGCAACGGGCGCAGGTTTCCAGCAGCCCTGATTGTGCCTGACTGGGACCGCGTGGAATCGTATGCGCAACTTAAGGGGCTCGAGACGCGCGACCGCGCCGAGCTCTGTAAACATCCGCGCATTATCGATCTGTTTGAGCGGCAGGTGGCGGCGCTAACTTCTGAGCTCGCTCAGTTTGAAAAAGTAAAGAAGATTGCGTTGTTGGAAAACGAATTGACGATCGAAAGCGGAGAGCTGACACCAACCTTAAAAGTAAAGCGTCGCGTAGTCGATGAAAAGTATCATGATCTGATCGATGCGCTTTACGCCGGCGCGGAACGGTTACCGGCCGAAAGCTAATTTCGACCTGGATCTGTGGGTCTGTGATTTTTGAAATAAGCCAGGATTCGTTCCGCGGCTACTCTCGCTGCCAGGTTAAGCCGGTCGTTCTTGTACACGCCTGAAGTGCCCGGTCGCACAATGACTCCCCGGTTTTGAGCGCGCGCATACGTTCGACCGGAAGTCGCTATCTGGGCACTGACGGGCGTGAAGACCGTGTATTCAACAACAATGTCGCTGGCGCTGTTGCCGCCCTCGAGGATAAGTTGCAGGTAAACCACATACCCCTCTTTTCCTCGTTTAGCATTCTTCATAGCGTCGCCACGCGTGGTGTAGCCGTCATCGTTCGCTTTCACCGACGAATCGTCCCTTAGGCGCCGGATGATGGTGTCCACCGCGTCGGTGTAAAAATACAAAGGCAGATTAGTGAAGCTGCCCCTGTCGTCCATGCCGACGTTCAAAATTAGCGCGGGTTCGAGCTTCGAGGTAGGCGTGGCAGTTGTAGTCGCAGGTTTGTCTTCGACGATAGCAGGTGCGGATGGTTTGCGCGGACGCCGGCCGGATTGCGCCTCAACGCTAATCAAAAGAAAACTTCCGATCAGGCACAAGAGTAAAAGCCGTGAAACTGCTGCTGTGTGCGACATGTTGCGAGAAGTACCTGCGCATTGTAGCACTGGCACAACACTCGCCCCATCGGGGCTGCGCCGATGAGGACCCGATCAAAGATCAAAATACTCGATTTGGTAAATTGTAGATCGTATAAGTCCGGTTGGATTGAGCTTTCATATGCAGCAGAATGTTTGGTGAAATGATCTGGGAGACCGTCTCCACATATCGGAACCGTTCCGCTGACTGTTTATATCCCCTTTCCTTTGGGGGGAAAGAGGCGAAGGGCTTACGCTCAGTCAACCCCTCTCCCTTTTTCCCCTCTCCCAAAGGGAGAGGGGAGAGTTCTGTTTGCTTGCGCTTGCAAACTGAATTCGCCTTCAACAAATAAGAGACAGGAAAGTGACGTCGCTAATTATCACAGCGGTATGCGAACAGGCTCGCGCCATTCGTTCGTTCGATCTTATCCCTGAGGGAGAGAGTGAAGGACACCGAGTCCGTTTTGTGCCCGGACAGGTGGCGCTACTGTCGGTCGCTGATGAGGCGCCGGCTTACTTTGCGTTTGCAAGCGCGCCGGAAGACAGAGAACTGGAAGTGTTGGTGAAGCAGAAGGAAGGCGTGAGCAACTTAATTTTCGAGATGCAGCGCGGCGACAAGATTGAATTGCTCGAAGTGACGGGACATGGGTTCGATCTTGACGCTCAGCAAGGCAACGATCTTGTTTTTGTGGCGATGGGAACCGGTGTCGCGCCTTTGCGCTCGGCGCTGCGTCACGTGCTGCAACGAAAAAATGATTTTGGTCAGTTGGTTGTCCTTTACGGAGCGCGCACGCCCGATGACTTTTGCTATCGCGAGGAAACTGAAGGCTGGAAGGATACGGGCGTAGAGTTGCGTCAGGTGATCTCAAAACCTGATGGTCACGACTGGTCTGGTCCAACCGGGTACGTGCAGTCGCTGCTCGATCATGTCTTACCGAGTTTGAGTTCACCAGTAGCGCTGATTTGCGGTTCGCTGGAAATGATGGAACAAACGCGCGATCGCTTGGGGCAAATGGGATTCAAGCCGGACGACATCCTGACCAATTATTGAGCGAATCCCGGGCCGGCCCATACTTGGTCTCAGCCTTGATGAATGAATGCTCATTCAGTATTATGGTAGCGTATTTCCCGGTCTTTGTTTGCTAACCAAAAAAGAAAGAGGGGCAGACAGGAATGTCTGTCCTACCAAGAATGCGAATCGAAAAAGCTGCGGTTTTGGGGGCAGGAACGATGGGGGCGCAGATTGCCGCGCACCTCGCCAATGCGGGTGTGCCGACGATTTTGCTCGATATCGTTCCTAATGACGAAGCGCAACCAGCCACGAAGAAATCGGAAGCCCTCGCTGACGGTCGAGCTACTGCCCCGCAAGATCGCAATCGGATCGCTCGCGCCGGTTTGGAAGCAGCCAAAAAGGCGAAGCCGGCAGCCTTTTTTACGCCCGACACTGCCGTGCTCGTGAGCATCGGCAATTTCGAAGACGATCTTGCAAAACTAAAAGACTGCGATCTGATCATCGAAGCGGTCGTCGAGAATCTAGAAATCAAACGGGGTTTGTTCGAACTCGTTGAGCAACACCGGCGCCCGGGTTCCATCATTGCTTCAAACACCAGCGGCATTCCCCTGCGCCAGTTGGCCGAAGGGCGCTCAGAAGACTTTCGCGCGCACTTTCTGGGAACACACTTCTTCAATCCACCGCGCTACATGCATCTCGTCGAGATAATTCGTACTGAATGGACCAGGCCGGAAATTTCATGCTTCATGTTTGGTTTTCTCGATCAGCGCCTCGGCAAAGGCGTAGTGGTAGCCAAGGACCGTCCAAACTTCATCGCCAATCGCATCGGCACCTTTGGCGCGATGGTCACCATCAAGACCATGCTCGAGGACGGCTACTCAATTGAGGAAGTCGACAAGATCACGGGCCAGGCAGTCGGCAGGCCTAAGACTGCAACCTTCCGCACGTTTGATCTGGTTGGTCTGGATGTTTTTGGTCACGTCGTAAAAAACCTTTACGAAGCGCTGCCGGAAGACGACGAGCGCGCTGTGTTCGTGGCGCCGGAGTTTTTGACGCAAATGATTGGGCGCGGAATTCTCGGCAACAAAACCAAAGGTGGTTTTTACAAACGTCAGAAAGTCGAAGACGACAAACAGGAAATCTGGACGTTGGACCACGCCTCGCTGGAGTATCGTCCGGCGCAAAAGGTGAAACTGCCCGCGCTCGACGTGGCGAAGAATATTGAAGACCTGCCTGACCGGATTAAAGCACTGGTCTGGGGCAAGGATCGCGTTGGTGAGTTTTTGTGGAAAACCATGTCGCGTACTTTGCGTTATGCCGCGAACCACATTCCCGAAATTGCCGATACCATCGTGGAAGTCGATCGCGCCATGCGTTGGGGCTTCAATTGGGAGTTGGGCGTTTTTGAAACCTGGGACGCAATCGGTGTGGAAAAATCCGTGGCGCGTCTGAAGGAAGAAGGACACGAGGTTCCATTGAATGTGCAGAAGTTGCTGGAGGCCGGCGCAAAATCTTTTTACAAGAAACACGATGGGCAACAGTTTTATTTTGACTTCGCCACCGAACAATACCTGCCGCTTGCCGATCAACCCGGTGTGATAGTGCTGAAGTCAGTCAAAGATCGCACCGGCGTCATCAAAAACAATTCCGGCGCGTCGCTGATCGATATCGGCGACGGCGTTGCCTGTCTCGAGTTTCATTCAAAAATGAATGCCATCGGCGGCGACACGCTGCAGATGCTGAAGTTTGCGCTGGGCGAAGTGGAAAAGAATTTCGTCGGCCTGGTGGTCGGTAATCAGGGCACAAACTTTTGCGTGGGCGCGAACATCATGTTGATGTTGATGGAGGCGCAGGAAGAAAACTGGGACGAGCTCGACATGATGGCGCGCGCATTTCAAACGTCGACGATGAGCCTGCGCTATTCGCCAAAACCGGTCGTGGTCGCGCCTTTCAATATGGTTTTCGGCGGCGGCTGCGAAATGGTGCTGCATGGGGACAGGGTACGCGCCGCGGCTGAAACTTATATCGGATTAGTAGAAGTTGGAGTTGGCATTATTCCCGCGGGCGGCGGGACCAAGGAGCTGTTGCTGCGCACGTTGGATTCGATTCCGGGAAACGTCGATGAGGCTGATCCGTTTCCCTTTGTGAAGCGAGCTTTTGAAACTATCGCGCTGGCAAAGGTTGCGACTTCCGCCGAGGAAGGACGGACACTGGGATTTCTTTCCGCGGACGATACGATTTCAATGAATGGCGATCGGCTGATTGCTGATGCGAAGAAGGAAGTGCTATCGCTCGCCGCCAGCGGTTATGTCGAACCGCAGCCACGCACCGACATTCTGGCGCTCGGTAATGCCGCGCTGGCAACCTTGAAGCTCGGCATTCACCAAATGAAGCGTGCTGGTTATATTTCGGATCACGATGCATTGATTGGAGAAAAACTGGCGCGCATACTGACCGGGGGTGATCTGAATCACGAGACGCAAGTTTCTGAGCAGTACCTTCTTGATCTGGAGCGTGAAGCATTTCTGTCGCTGGCCGGAATGAGAAAAACTCAGGAAAGACTCGCGGCAATGCTCAAGACTGGCAAACCACTAAGGAACTAGTGGCTTTGCCGCGTTCCGTACGGAAAGGCTTCGCCTTTCCGTACGTATCTCTAGAATTTCGAGGCTGCGCCTCGAGTACCTTAAAACGGAGGCATAGCCTCAAGATTTCCTGAACAAGTGACGGAAAGGCAAAGCCTTTCCGCAAGGAGGGCGGCCAAGCCGCGGAGGAAGACATGAAAGAAGCGGTAGTGGTTTCCGCAGTCAGAACGGCTGTCGGGAAAGCCCCGAAGGGCACTTTGCGAA
>JBDUCB010000054.1:0-7049 GCA_040003695.1 bacterium | reverse complement strand
CAATGAGTTTCTACCCGACACGCAGCAGATCGGGCAGGGCGTGATTGTGAACCAGCCTGGTTGGGAACAAGTTCTGGAAAACAACAAGCAAACTTTCGCGTCGGAGTTTGTGCAGCGCTCGCGCTTCACGTCGGCATTTCCAACATCTATGACGCCCGCGCAGTTTGTTGACACTCTCTTCGCGAATGCAGGCGTGGCACCAACCTCGACGGATCGGACAGCAGCTATCAATGAATTTGGTTCAGCTAGCACGACTGATGACACGGCCGCGCGTGTGCGCGCGCTAAGACGCGTGGCTGAAAACTCAACTCTGCGGCAGCAGGAATTCAACCGTGCCTTCGTGTTGATGCAGTACTTCGGTTACCTGCGTCGCAATCCAAACGATCCGCCGGAACCGACGCTTGATTTTCAGGGCTACAACTTCTGGCTGAATAAACTGAATCAGTTCAACGGAAACTTCGCCAACGCCGACATGGTCAAGTCGTTCCTCGTCTCGGCCGAGTACCGGCAGAGGTTTGGGCCGTAGATTGATGTGCATTGTTTCCTGGCAGGCCGGGAAAGGTGCCAGTCACTCGTAACTGCCGCATTCGATGGGCAGATCAAGACGGCCGACGCTCGCAAGTGCGTGGCCACTAACAAAGAACCCTCGCTTTTTCAAAAGGAGACAATGATGTTGTCAGCAAAAAAGAAAACTCAGCGCCACTTTGGACCATACGTGTTCGTGACATTACTCGCCGGTGTCATGCTCATGTTCGTGATGGTCCAACCACCAATAGCCCACGCTCAGAAGTATTCCGACTGGTTAGCGCCCGTTAATCTCGGCGCAGCCGTCAACTCGGCGTTCAGCGATCAAGGACCGTCGATCTCGAAGAATGGCCTAAGCCTGTACTTCACTTCTAATCGCCCCGGAGGTTTCGGTGGGTTTGACATGTACGTCTCGCAGCGCGCGAGCGTTGATGATCCCTGGGGTGCTCCAGTCAACCTCGGTGCCACTCTCAACACCGCATTCGATGAGGGTAACCAGGCCTTTTCGCGCGACGGGCACTTCCTGTTCTTTCAAAGTAAACGTCCCGGTGGACTGGGCCTAATAGATATTTGGGTCGCACAACGCGAGCACGTCCACGATGACTTCGACTGGCAGCCCGCGGTAAATCTGGGCGCGGGTGTCAATTCCACCGCCGACGACAACGGCCCGAGCTATTTCGAGAATGATGATGAAGGTGCGCCGCAACTCTACTTCGGCAGCAGCCGCGCGGGCGGCCTCGGCGGTGCCGACATCTATTTGAGTGAGCAACTGACCGACGGCTCGTTCGGGCCGGCGACGCCCGTGACGGAGTTGAGCAGCACCGCTAACGAGAACCGACCGTCGATCCGGCACGACGGGTTAGAAATATTCTTTCAATCGAGCCGCACCGGTTCGAGTGGCCCAGGCGACCTCTGGACCGCAACACGCGAGAGTACGCTTGATGTCTGGTCAACTCCCGTAAACCTGGGTAACACCATTAACTCAACGTCAATTGAACAGAACGCGTATTTGTCGTCTGACGGTGAGACGCTTTTATTCAGTTCCGATCGCCCAGGCGGATTCGGTGGCCTGGACCTCTACGTGAGCACGCGCGAAAAGCTCCGGGGTCGATCAGGCAAGTGACGAACGAAGCCATCGGCGGACGGACGTCTATGCACGCGGATTATTTACTAGCGATTGGCCCAGCAGGAATTTAACCGCGCCTTCGTGCTGATGCAGTATTTCGGTTACTTGCGTCGCAATCCAAATGATCCGCCGGAACCAGGACTGAACTTTGACGGCTACAACTTTTGGTTGAACAAGTTGAATCAGTTCAACGGCAACTACGTCGCCGCCGAGATGGTCAAGGCGTTCCTCGTCTCAGCCGAGTACCGGCAAGGATTGGGATCATGAGCAGCTCTGGCGGACAAGCCAAAGGAAAGACAGATAAGGATGTCTCTCTTTCCTGCTGCCAAACTGCAATTAAGGATTGCTCCACCACGGCGAGTCGAGTAGCATGCCGATCATGCGAGCAGGCTGCTTGATCTTAGTGCTGGCTTGGGCCTCGACTTCGAACATGTGCGGGCTGGCGCAGCCGGCGACATCAACATCCGCATCCGCCCGCAACAATTCATACTCAAGTTCGCTTTACGGCGCGCAGCCTTCCGGCCTCAGGAATTCTGCCCGGGTCAGTGCTGCAAAAATAGACTTCGCAACCCAAGTCAAACCCATCTTTCAATCACGTTGCCAACCTTGTCACTTTTCGGGTGGAGTGATGTATCAGCGACTCCCGTTTGATCGTCCGGAAACAATCAAGACGCTCGGTGAGAAACTGTTCACGCGAATCAAGGATGAGAACGATCGGAAGGTAATCAGAGAGTTCCTGGCTGGTAAATAATGAATCGTAAATCGTAAATAGTTAAGATTATGAATTGAGATTCTATCGTTTTGGGGTACCACGCTCCTAACAATCCAAAACTACTATTTACGATTTACTATTTACCATTTACTAGCTTCAGTCGCTGCCGTAGCGAATTTCCATGCGGCGAATGCGATAGCTGGCGATTACGAGGACGAGAGCCGTGACAATGAGAAGACTGGGCACCGCAATCCACGCTGGTGTTGGCTCGGCGACGACGGCGAATGGTCCTTCGGAGACCGGCACCGGCACCAGCGAATTTAGGTAATGAATGACGCTGATTTTTTTCAGCAGCGGCGGCATCAGGAAGTTGAGCCACTCCCAACCATACAGCACCAATGCCGGGATGATCGGATTACGAAAAAAGAGGCCCACCACGAGAAAGAAAGCGCCATAGCCGATGCAAGCGAGCGCAGTGATGCCCGTGTAAGTTAGTAGTTGGCCCAGGCCCGCGCCGTCGAGAAAGAAGCGAGTGCTTTCTGAATAGAAGTGCGGCAAGTAAACCAGCAACATAGCGACGATCGTTGTGCAGCCAAAAAGAACCACAGATGTGACCAGACCCGCCAGGTATTTTCCAACCACCACCACTTCACGCCTTACCGGACTTAAAAAATAAAAATGCAAACTGCGATCGATGATGTCACCGCGAAAAAGGTTCATGAAAATCCAGGCGCAGCCGAAAAATACGACCGTGCGTAGGATGAGTCCGCCATAAAAGATCGCGTAAATCATGTTGTACCGGCTGAAGTCCTGCCACTCATTGCCAGGCGGAGTGAATGGCGCAAGCAATACCAGCGGCACAATCGGCAGCAGAGCCAAGAGATAAAGCAGTATCGATCGGCGCCCGAGAAAGTTTTTCTCAACTTCGAGCCTGAAGATGGCACGAATCTGCCGAAGCCATAGCGACCAGGGCAACGGTTGCTTGTCTCGAGTTTTCTGCGGCGTGATGTCTATAGTTGAACTACTCATGATTGCCTTTGAGGCTGTGCCTCCTGATGTGCGGAAGGTCTTTGACCTTCCGACAAATGAACAATGATTACCCGGGGCTATGCCCCTGTTATCACGTCAAACTTTGGGGCGCAGCCCCAGGATTTCTATCAAAACCTTCGGAAGGTCAGAGACCTTCCGCACATCAAAGGGCAAAGCCCTAACGCCCGCACTCCAAATTACGAGCTACTCCCCTCGGAACCGATCAAGTATTGATAAACCGCACTCAAGTCATCATCAACTGGCGCAATCGACTCAATATTTATTTCACCTTCCGCGACTACCTGATTTAGCAACAGATAAAACCGATCGGCATCACGCGTCTTAACAAAAAGGCCCAGACGATCGTCATGAAGCCGGGCTTCGACGACATGATTTTTATCAAAAACACGAGCGGCGAGTCTTGCAGGGTGGTCGCAACGAATCAAAATCTGCATCGGATGCTCTTCCATTTCGTCGCGCACGCCGTGCACGTTGCCTTCCGCAACCACGTAACCGTTGTTCAGCAAAATCACACGGTCGGACATCATGTCCACTTCATGCAGGATATGGCTCGAAATGATCAGGTGCAGTCCTTCGCTCGCAAGCTTGCGAAAGAGGGCAATAGTTTCCGCGCGCACCATCGGGTCCAGCCCGTTCAGTGGCTCATCAAGAATTAACACCGAAGGTTGATGCGCAATGGCTTGCGCCAAACGAATACGTTGCCGCATGCCTTTGCTGTACGCCGCGACTTTTCGATCGGCGGCGTCCAGCAAACTAACCTGCTCCAAAGCCATAACCGTCAGCTCGGCGGCTTTCTTCTTTTCATAGCCGTGGACCAGCAGAAACGAACTGATGAATTCCCTTCCCGTCAGCCCACGCGGGAATGAATCAAACTGCGTGCAGTAACCCAGCTTTTTAAAAAGTTGTTCGGGACGATCGGTAGGAATATCGAGGATGGTAACGCGCCCACGGGTTGGCTTAAGCAACCCCGTCATCAAGTTCATCAGCGTCGACTTGCCCGCGCCGTTTGGCCCAACGAGACTGGTAATGCCCGGCGCAATATGAAGGCTGACGCGGTTCACTCCAAGTATCTCGCCGTAGAATTTCGAAACATCATCGAAGACGATTGTTGTTGCCGAGTTGTTCATCACATCCTTCATCGTTTAGAGGCGGGCGTTGCCCGCCGGTCCAACTCCCATTCCTTGCTGAAAGCGGCGGGGGGCGCCCGCCTCTTAAACCCTCGATGGACAGGCAGGAATGCCTGTCCTACTTCACCACTTCGTATGCCTTCACCTTCCGCGAGAGCAGCGCCAGGCAAATCATGCAAATCAAAGCCAGCGCGAACCATGAAGCCCACAGCGGCGGCTCGTTCATCAGAATCTCACGCCCCACGCTGCCGTCGAAATCTGTGATGTGTCCGGTGGTGCGCACAAACGTTCCAAACAGTCCGGCCGAAACGTTTTTCATTAACGCGCCGAGGCTGATGATGTTTCCCCAACGCGTTAAAAACAGTTGGTTGATTACTTCTCCAAACACTGATGGAATGAAAAATATTCCGAGCAGCGCGGCGCTGGCGATTACCCGCCACTTCACTAAAGCCGAGACCGCCTGCGACAGTAGCGCCAGCAGCAGAATCCAAACGACGCTGCCGATGAAGATCGCGCTGGCAATCCAAAGGTTCGCGACAAACCAACCGGCGCCTTCGAGATAAGCCTGAAAACAAAATAAAAGTAATTGCGGTATCCAGGTCATCGCCGAGAGCAGGATCAAAAGCACCGACATTTTGCCCAAAACGTATTCCGCCCGCGAAAACGGCCGGCACAAATAAAGCGGCAACGCATTGTTGCGCAGATCTCGCGCAACCAACGGTGGTCCGATCAGCAGCGTGACGAAGAAAGCGAAGCTGGCTTGCAGGTTAACAAAGGTTTGGAAGAAAAAAGCGTCGACCGGAATCAGTTCCCGAACGTTAATTTTCAGAATCGCTAAGGCGTTCACGTTGTGATGGAGGTAAATAAGAATCGCCTCGACCAAGAGCGGCGCAAAGCAGACGATGAAGAAGGCCGTGAACAACTTAGACTTGAACACGTCGCGAAAAGCATGGCGCGGAATAATCAGGAAGCGGCTCCATTCCGGCGTCAGCTTGCCGAGATACTGCTTGTAAGTTTGCTCATAGACCGCCATGGCCGTTTTCCATCGCTTTCAAAAAAATGTCTTCCAACGAATCGCGTTTGTAGCTCAGCCGCCTTATTTGAACGTTCTGCTGCGCGGCGATGCGATAAAGATCGCGCACTTCCACGCCGTCCTGTAAGACAACCTTGACGCGGGTTTCGCCGGTCAGAGCGTATTCACAGCCAAGCGCGCTAATCGCTTCGGCAAATTTGTGTTGGTCGCCGCGCGTTTCCAGCATCAAGAACTTGCGATTCGCTTTTCGTTCTTCCTCCAGATTGCAATAAACCGCCAGCCGCCCATCTTTCAGAATCAGGATCTCTTCGCAGCATTCCTCCACGTCCAGCAGCAGATGCGAAGACAAAACGATATTCGCCTTGCCGCTGTCGCGAATTTCACGCACCAACCGAATCATGCGCGCTCGCGCCGGGGGATCGAGGCCGTTGGTTGGCTCGTCAAGAAAGATCAAACGTGGTCCGTGCACGATGGCCTGGGCCAGCTTGGCAAGTTGTTTCATGCCCAACGAATACGTGTCGAGACTACGGTAGCGGGCTTCGCCGAGGCCAACGTAAAACAGCGCTTCATGCGCGCGCTCGAGCGCAGCCTCGGAAGGCAAGCCCGAAAGTTCGGCCATCAAACGAACAAAATGAACTGCGCTCATCTTGGCAATGAATGAATCGCGTTCCGGCATGTAACCAATGAGCGCGCGAATTTGCTTGGCATCGGTGGTGATGTCGCGGCCAAAAATGTGCGCAGTGCCCGACGAAGGCGGATGAAAGCCGAGCAATGTGTGAATTAACGTGGTCTTGCCGGCCCCATTTGGACCCAACAGACCGATAGCGCGCCCGCGCAGCTCACCTTTTAAGTTTTGCAGAATTGGCCGCCGGCCAAAACGCACACTTAGGTCGTTGAGATCGATGACGGGAGCGAAATTGGCAGGATTTTTTAGTGCTGCTTGTTGGTGAATTTCTTCAGCTACCGCCATGCTGCTGACTCTATCTCTCTGTTCTGATAATTCCAAACAAAACCGAGACCGAAGACTGCGCCCATTAGAACGAATGCACTAATGAATGCAAACGCTTCCGCCGCTGCTAAAGTTCTGCCAATCGCCAAAATTCCGATCAGAAAGACCGGCAGATTGATTACGAACGCTGAAGCAAGCGGAAATATTGCGGCAGGACGACAGCCACCAAGTCGTTTTCGCAACCAGAATAGTGACGGAGCATAGGCGAGTGAAAAGAGTAGAGCAGTAATCACGAGCGAGACCACAGTGACGCCCTTGATGTTTGAAATGCTTAACGTGCTGCCTTCAATAAGAGCGAAAGCAAGCACGATAATTGATAGGCCAAGCAGCCACGAACCCAGTGAGATAAAAGTAAGCTTCATGGTTAGGGTGTAGGGTGTTGCGTGTGGGGTGTTGGGTTAGGCATTTGACTAGACCCTAGACCCGACACCCAACACCCTAAGTTCTATTTCTTCGCACACGGAGCG
>JBDUCB010000251.1:0-7052 GCA_040003695.1 bacterium | reverse complement strand
CTGCAGTCCGGTTATGCGGATCGCGTGGCGTTCCCTGAAACCGCCGATGACGTATCAGAGATTCTACGAGCAGCGTCACGAGACAAGACACCCGTTACGATTTCTGGCGCTGGCACCGGCACGGTCGGCGGACGTGTTCCCATAGCGGGCATCGTGCTTGCCACTGACAAACTCAATCAGATTAAAAGCATCGCCCACAACAGGGACGGCGGTGGCAGCGCCGTTGCTGAAGGCGGAGTGCGACTTAGTGATCTGCAAAAGTTTGTTGATTCTGAACATTTGTTTTATCCACCGGATCCCACCGAGCGCAGTTGTTTTCTTGGCGGCACAGTGGCAACGAACGCCTCGGGCGCGCGCACTTTCAAATATGGATCAACGCGAAAATATGTGCAGCGCCTTAAGATTGCGCTGGCGACCGGCGAGGTAATCGATCTGCCACGGGGTGAGCTGCGCGCGGATCACAAGGGACAAATTAGGGTTCCACTTTCATCGGGGCGATCTATCGAAGCGCATTTACCGGGCTATCAAATGCCGCGTACGCGCAAGCACGCCGCCGGTTATTACGTTGCTCCGGAAATGGATCTGCTTGATTTGTTCATTGGCAGTGAAGGGACGCTCGGGGTGGTCGTTGAAGTCGAAATCGCGTTGCTCCCAAAGCCGGAAGCATTGTTAAGCGGAATTGTTTTTTTTAGTTCCGAAGACGATCTGCTAGCTTTTGTTCGCGCAGCGCGCAGTCGGTCGCTAGCCAATCGTGGCAGTAGCCCGACCGTGAGGGCGGGCGTTTTAGAGGCATCGGGTGCTGACCTTGATGCGCGTGCGCTGGAATATTTCGACGGTGAGTCTCTGAATTTCCTGCGTGGGAAATATGAAACGATACCCGCGGAAGCGACTGGCGCCGTCTTCTTTGAACAGGAAACTACCGCGGCAACCGATGACTCGTTAATGAATGAATGGCTCGTGCTGCTGGAACAATATCGCGCGCTGGTTGATAGGTCGTGGTTCGCGACCAGCGAGCCGGACCAGGCGAAGCTGCGCGAGTTTCGTCACGCGTTGCCGGTGTTGATGAATGAATGGTTTGCGCGTCACCACCAACGCAAAGTTTCAACCGATATGTCCGTACCTGACGACGAATTTGCCGGCATGCTGCGCTCCTATCAGGATGCGCTCCGACCGAGTGGTCTGCGCTACACCATCTTTGGACACATCGGCGACAATCATGTTCATGTAAACATACTGCCGCGCAATGATCAGGAAGCGGCGCAGGCGCGCGAGATCTATATGCAGTTCTTAAGACGGGCCGCTACGGTCGGCGGTACGCTTTCCGCGGAACATGGCATTGGCAAACTCAAACGCGATTACCTACGCCTGTTCTACAGCGAAGAAAACCTGCGCGAGATGGCCGCACTGAAACGCGCATTTGATCCAGCCGGTATACTCGGCCGCGGAAATATTTTTTCGGAAGAATACTTGTCAGTTATCAGTGGTCAGTAGTCAGTTGCTTGACTGTTCAAAACTAACAACTGACAACTGACAACGAGCTACTGACCGTCACACAATGTTCAGATTCACAACAGCAGGCGAATCGCACGGCCGCGCGCTGGTCGCGATCGTTGAAGGTATGCCTGCGGGCATGCCGGTTGAGGTTGCGGCGATTAATCAGGAGCTTGAGCGGCGCCAGTGGGGCTATGGTCGCGGCGGCAGAATGAAGATCGAGCAGGACGAAGTGCAAATTTTGAGCGGCGTGCGTCATGGTTTGACACTCGGTTCGCCCATCGCTCTTTTAATCGAAAACAAAGACTGGCCCAACTGGACTGATGTGATGTCGGCGGAAGCGCGCGAAATCGCGCCGGAGAAATCGCGCGAACTAAAACGTCCGCGACCCGGCCATGCCGATCTTGCTGGC
Source organism: bacterium (assembly GCA_040003695.1). GTDB lineage: Bacteria > Acidobacteriota > Blastocatellia > Pyrinomonadales > Pyrinomonadaceae > PSRF01. The sequence continues at coordinate 5,149 of JBDUCB010000251.1, read as the reverse complement.
GGGCAAAAGTTTGCCGCGCGCGATCTGAGAAATGTGCTCGAACGCGCTTCAGCGAGAGAGACTGCCGCCCGCGTCGCATGTGGTGCCTTGGCCAAACAATTTCTCGGTTTGTTTGGCGCTGAGATAAGAAGCCACGTTATTCAACTCGGTGGAATTCCGGAAAAGCCATTGGAGCTAAGTTGGGATGCAATCGCTGCGATTCCCGATGATGCGCCGCTGCGCTGCTCTGATGCAGAAGCGCAGCAACGCATGATCGAGTTGATAGATCAGAAACGCGAATCGGGCGATACAGTCGGTGGCATCTTCGAAGTGGTTGCGCGCGGCGTTATTCCCGGACTTGGTTCGCACACAGCCTGGGATTTGAAACTCGACGGTCGCCTCGCGCAGGCGTTGATGTCCATTCCCGCTGTGAAAGCGGTAGCAATTGGCGCCGGACATGAAGCGAGTGCATTACCCGGATCAGAAGTTCATGACGAAATCGCTTACAACAACGAGACGAAAGAGTTCATCCGCGAGACGAACCGCGCCGGTGGTTTGGAAGGTGGCGTGACAAACGGCGAAGAGTTACGAACTCGCGGTCATATGAAGCCGCTTTCAACTTTGCGACGGCCGTTACGCTCCGTTGATATTGATACGAAACAGGAAGAGTCGGCCGCGTTCGAGCGTTCAGACATCACTGCTGTGCCCGCTGCCGGCGTGATTGGCGAGGCTATGGTGGCGTTGACGCTCGCCGGGGCGATGCGCGAAAAATTCGGCGGCGACAGCATGGGAGAAATGAAGCGCAACTACGAAGGCTATCGCGAACAGTTGCGAGGGTATTAGGTAGGACAGGCATTCCTCTCACTTTTTCCTGCGCGGTGCTCGAAGTCTTGTTGTGGGTCTAATAATTCAGAACCGGGAGCGGTAGCGACCGGGTGAGCCTGTCGGCGCGAACAATATGGACTTAGTCGTTGCCCCAGCGTTTTGTTAACACTCTTAATACCCGGTCGCTACCGCTCCCGGTTCTGAATTTGTTTTGCGCTCGCGGGACGGGTAGCCACGGAACCACCTAGCCGGCGCTTCATCCGTTACAAGGGTGCTGGCAACCTAAACAAGGTTCAGAATAAAATCGAAATCGAAATCGAAGTTACAACCAGGACGGGTGAAGGGGACCAAGAGAGAAACATGGCGTTGATGGAAATTGTGAAGTGGCCGCACCCGGTGCTCGATGAGCCGGGCGATCCGGTTACCGAGTTTAATGACGATCTTAAGATACTCGTTAGCGATATGTTTGAAACCATGTACTCGGCGCCCGGAGTTAGTTTGGCGGCAGTGCAGGTTGGCGTTTCGAAACGCTTGTTTGTGATGGATTGTTCCGGCGGCAAGGATCCCGATCAGCGTATTGTAATGATCAATCCGGAAGTGTTGAATGTCGAAGGCAATCAGAATGGCGAAGAGGGTTGTCTCTCGTTTCCCGGAATTTTTACGCCGGTCGAACGCAGTTTGCGCGCGATTGTGCGCGCGCATGACATAAACGGAAACGAGTTTGAAATTGACGGTACGGAACTGACTGCGCGCTGCATGCTGCATGAAACGGATCACTGCGATGGCATAGTTTTTCTCGACAAGATGAGTCCGATCAAACGCGAGATCGTGAAAAGAAAGATTAAGAAACTGAAAAAGGCAGGTAAGTGGGACTGAGCGAGAAAACACAGACACTCGCCGTTGATAATCAAACACGGAGCGGGGGCAAGCTCGCCTTCCCGACCTTAGAGATGTTCAATCTTGAGAGGCCATTTCCTAACCAACAGGCTTTCACGGCAAAGTATATGACTCAAGCAAAGCACCTCTCAGGTGGGGAAGGCGGGCTTGCCCCGCTCTTTTGTCTGATCGTCGTGTGATAACATTTTGAAAACTTTATTGGAGATAAGTATGTCAACCGAATTTCGTAACGAACCGTTTACCGATTTTAGTAAGGAAGGAAACGCGCAGGCGATGCGGGCGGCGCTCGAGAAAGTGAAAGGCGAGTTGGGCCGTGAGTACCCGCTGGTAATTGGTGGCGCGCGCATTAACACCGGCAGCAAGTTTGACAGTATTAATCCTGCTAACCGCACGCAGCTTGTTGGCCGCTTTCAGAAGGCTACCAAGCAACTCGCCAACCAGGCCGTCGAATCGGCGTACACCGCATTTCAAAGTTGGAAAAACACAGATGCGCAGGAGCGTGCTGAGTTTTTGTTTCGCGTTGCCGAAATTATTCGCGAGCGCAAACATGAGTTGTCAGCCTGGATGATTTACGAGGTCGCGAAGAGTTGGGCCGAAGCCGACGGCGACACCGCTGAAGCGATCGATTTCTGCGAATATTACGCGCGCGAGTTGCTGCGCTATGCAGGCGACCAGCCGCTGGTGAAACTTCAGGGCGAAGACAATCATCTGAATTACATTCCGCTTGGCGTGGGCGCGGTGATTCCGCCCTGGAATTTTCCGCTGGCGATCATGGCCGGCATGACGAGCGCTGCATTCGTGACCGGCAACGCAGTTGTGCTGAAACCTTCATCCGACGCCCCCACGATCGCATACAAGTTTTTCGAAATACTTGAAGAGGCGGGGCTGCCCGCGGGTGTAGTTAACTTTATGACAGGTTCCGGCGCAGAAGTCGGCGATGTGATCGTGGACCATCCGAAGACGCGCTTCGTTGCTTTTACCGGTTCGAGGGAAATCGGTTTGCGGATTAATGAGCGCGCGGCAAAGGTGCACGACGGCCAAATCTGGATCAAGCGAGTAGTGGCCGAAATGGGAGGCAAAGACGCGATCATCGTTGCTGACGACGCCGATCTGGAGGATGCGGCAACAGGTGTGGTGCAGTCTGCTTTTGGTTATCAGGGGCAGAAGTGCTCGGCCTGTTCACGCGCGATCATCGACGCGAGCGTGTACGATCAAATGTTGGAAAAAATTGTCGCGCGCACCGAGAAGATCAAAGTGGGTGGACCAGATGACGCGACCACAAACATGAGCGCGGTGATTAATGAAAAAGCGTTCAAGACGATCAACGAGTACATTGAAAAAGGCAAAAGCGAAGGCGGCAAAGTGGTTGCGGGCGGTGGTTCAGATGGCGAACAGGGCTTCTTCATTGAACCAACTGTGATCGCGGATGTGAAACCCGGCGCGACAATTGAACAGGAAGAAATTTTTGGCCCAGTGCTCGCAGTGATAAAAGCCGAGAACTACGACGATGCTTTACAGATAGCCAACGACACTCAGTTTGGTTTGACAGGCGCCGTGTACAGCGCCGATGAAGAGAAACTGGAACGCGCGCGCCGCGAGTTTCATGTCGGCAATCTGTATTTGAATCGCAAATGCACTGGCGCTCTGGTTGGTGTTCATCCATTTGGCGGTTTCAACATGTCGGGCACGGATTCAAAAGCCGGTGGCCGCGATTACCTGTTGCTCTTCATGCAAGCTAAAGTCTCAGCGGAAAAGGTGGGAGCTACCACCAGCAAGCTCGAGAAGCGAGCTGCGATTTAGAACAGAGGTCAGAACTCAGAGGTCAGAGATCAGAGGTCAGAAGTCGGCGGCAGTAGCTCAAGGTTCTGACTTCTGGTTTCTGACCTCTGACCTCCTGTTGTGCCGACTATGCGCATTGTTTTCATGGGTACGCCTGAGTCTGCTGTTCCCTCCCTGCGCCGTCTGCTCGCGGATGGGCACGAGGTTGTCGCAGTGTGGACCCAGCCCGACAGACCCGCCGGCCGCGGAGACAAAATCCATTCACCTGCAGTAAAAGACTTCGCGCTGGCACGTGGGCTTAATCTTGAGCAGCCGCTGAAAATTAGAACTGAACAGGCGAAAGCTCTGTTTGCTTCGTACCAGGCCGACCTGGCAGTCGTTGTTGCTTATGGTCGCCTTCTTCCGGCTGAATACCTGTCCGCACCTGGAAGAGGCTGCATCAATGTCCACTTCTCGTTGTTGCCTCGTTATCGCGGTGCGGCTCCAGTCAATTGGGCGATTGTGAGTGGGGAAGAGAAAACTGGCGTTACTACCATGTTTGTTCAGCAAGAACTCGATTCGGGCCCAATTCTCTTGCAACGCGAAACGCAAATCAGCGCCGCCGAAACCGCGCCTGAATTGATGGGTCGATTGGCAGAAACTGGCGCTGAATTACTCGGCGAAACACTCAAGCGCATTGATGAAATAGAACCAGTCGCACAGGATGAAAGCAAAGCGACTTTTGCACCGTTGTTGACCAAAGCGATGGGAATGGTTGATTGGACCAGCAGCGCTTCTGAGATTGAGAGCCGCGTGAGAGGTTTTCAACCGTGGCCCAATGCCTACACTCATTGGAAATCGCAGCGTCTGAGTTTATCGAACGCATTGCCGCTCGATAATGCCGAGCACTCACGGGCGCCAGGCGAAATTCTCGCCGCTCACGGCGACGATCTAATTGTAAGTTGCGGCGGAAAGACAGCACTGCGCCTGCTCGAGTTGCAATTAGAAGGAAGGCGGCGCCTGCTGGCCAGGGAATTTCTTAATGGTACACACGTGAAAGCTGGCGATCGGTTTGGCCAAGACTAATCCTGTCTCACCCGCAAGACTTGCGGCGTTTGAAATTCTGCAACGTGTCGAGGCCGGCGCTTATGCTTCCATCCTCCTCGCCCAGAAAGAACCAGAACTAAACAGTCGGGATCGCGCCCTTTGCCATGAGATCGTTATGGGTGTATTGCGGTGGCAGCTTTGGCTCGATCGGCTGGCCGAGCATTACACCAAACGTCCCACTGAAGATCTCGACGTTGGGATTCGCTTGATACTGCGAACGGGTCTGTATCAGTTGCGATTTTTGTCGCGTGTGCCGGCGTCGGCGATTGTCAACGAATCGGTAAATCTCGTTCATCACGCTCGCCTGCGTTCCGCCGGAGGGTTGGTTAATGCAGTGCTGCGCCGGGCAGCGCGCCAGCTCGAAGTTGATCCAGTGGAGGAAATAAATGATCCGATCGAGCGACTTGCCGTTGCTACTTCTCATCCTGCCTGGTTAATCGAGCGATGGACCAGCACATTTGGCAGTGAAGAAGCAGAAGCCTTTTCGCGCGCGAACAACCAACCAGCGCCGATCGCATTTCGTGTCGTTAAGCAGCGCACGTCGGAAGACGAGGTAATTGCAAATCTGGTCGAGACCGGAGCA
>JBDUCB010000094.1:0-7065 GCA_040003695.1 bacterium | reverse complement strand
CGCAAACCGTTCGTCATCATTACCTTCCTGAGCTTTGCGCTTTTTCCGCTCGCTGTTATCGCGGCGTCAAGCTTCCCAATTTTGGTTCTCGCGTTCATCGTTGGTGGGTTGCGTGAAATCGGCGAACCGGCCCGTAAGGCGATGATTGTTGATTTCGCGCAAGAGAATGTTCGCGCGCGCTCGGTCGGGCTCTACTACCTCGTGCGAAGTCTTTCGATCACTCCCGCCGCGGCAACTGGTGGGCTGCTTTGGAGGATCGCGCCAGAAGTACCATTCGTGGTCGCGGGCATCATTGGACTGATCGGAACGCTTGTCTTCACCTTAACGGTTGAAGAACAGTATGCCGGTTAATCTGGAAGGGAAAACCTGGAGCAAAGCCTATTTCCGAAATCATTCTTAAGACAACCACAACTGATATCGAGTTGTCACAGAATCGAATATGATGGAGCTATTAACGAAACCATCACGACGTGCGCATTACCCAAAATGGAATCCGTCAACAACAACCATAAAACCGGGAAGGCAGGAGTGAAATGACAAGGAATGCGAGAGTAACCAAAGAACAGGTGACGCAATATTCATCGAGAGTGATCAGACGGTTTGTTCCGACGCTAGTCGCACTCGTGTTTTTCACGATGTTTGTCTTTGTCAGTTCCGTCGGAATCCAAAATCAAAACGGGCAAACAAACAGTGCGCAACAAGCGGGCGCTCCAGATTGGAAGGCTGTCGAGCTTGCCTTAGGTAAAGCCGGCTCAATGCAGCCGGGCAATGTGTATAAAGTGAGCTTGCCGCGCAGCGATCTCAAAATCACAGTCGCAGGAGTCGAACTCAAGCCCGCGCTCGCACTCGGCTCCTGGGTGGCCTTCAAGAAAACGGGCGATATGACAATGGTCATGGGAGACCTGGTGCTAACCGAAGATGAAGTCACTGCGGTTATGACAAGACTTCAAGAAGGGGGTGTTGAGGAAACGGCGCTGCACAACCATGTGTTACATGAATCTCCGCGCGTAATGTACATGCACATCCATGCGATGGGCGAAGGCGTGAAGATTGCGAAAGCGATCCACGATGCGCTGGCACTAACTAAAACGCCTTTTGCGTCCGCTGCGAGTAACCCGAATCAGGCTTTGGATATTGACACGAAACAGCTCGATCAGATTCTGCGCCTGAGCGGAAAAGAAAACGGCGGAGTCTATCAGTTTAGCGTGGCACGAGCGGAAAAAATTGCCGATAGGGGAATGGAAGTGCCACCTGCTATGGGTGTTGCGACCGCCCTAAACTTCCAGCCAACAGGCGGAGGCAAAGCGGCAATCACCGGTGACTTTGTGCTCATTGGCAGTGAAGTTAATCCAGTCATCAAAGCACTTCGCGCAAATGGAATTGAAGTCACAGCGCTGCACAGTCACATGTTGAACGAAGCGCCGCGCCTCTTCTTCATGCATTTTTGGGCAAATGACGATGCACAGAAGTTAGCCCGTAGCCTGCGCGCTGCCGTTGACCTCACAAATTCGAAGTAATGTTAACGAATCGTTCCCCACAAACTGTTGATGATGATAGTCATACTAAGCGACACTAAATTGCTTTTTGTGAACTTTCGTGTACATCGTGGATTTCTTAGCAATTGAAGAGTGAAGGATCTCAAATAGGATATGACCAACTAAGGTGCGCCGTTTGAACTAGGGAAAGTTTCCCGTTATCCATCGTTACCATAAGCTCTATGCAGCTTTTCGAAGTCCGGCTTTTATTACGCGGTCACGTTTGTATTTGACCAGCCCTATTCTCTGCATCGCCCCGGGTACTTCCGGGTTTCGCATAAACCACTTCCAGACACTCTCAGTGCGAGAATTTTCGGCGCTTAGCAGTATTATTCCGGCGTTTATTCCGATCACGTCGCTGTCAACCCAACCAGTGTTTGGGTTAAACGCATCCACGAATCCGTATTTCCCGTAAATCCGATCACCATACTTCTCGCGCATTTCGCGCAGAGCAGCGATTGATATTTCTGGAGTGAACATCAAAGAGCCACCGGCAGCGGAGGGTACCAGAGTGCCATCAATCGCCGGATCGCGCGGCGGACCACCCCAGGCGAGATAACCTTTCGCACTGTCTGAAGCGGTGATGCCCCACATGTTTGGCCCAAATGCGCGAAAGTCGTAAGACAGATTTATGCAGAAGGCGCGATGCGCAAGAGTGGCATTGATAGAATTCTGAAAATAGTCGATGCGATCGCCCCGCTTTTCGTGTCGGTCACGGTAATCGATCCAGGCATGCGCGTATTGATGCATGAACAAAGGCACGCCGATAGTCGTGAAGTACATGTGGCCCTCGTAGCGATAGCGATCACGCCACAACGCATACCACGATGCCGGCGAAATTGGATGCGTCGGTGATCCGATTGCCAACAAATAGAGAATGCTGTCTTCGCTATATGTGTCCCAGCGAGGTTTTAGAAAACCGGTTTCACGTTTCCAGCCGTGCGACAGTAATGACGGATGCCCATTAAGCATCCAGCGAAAGTCCGCTCGCTCGTAGATCCTCGTGGCCAGCTTTCGTATTTTCGGATCATCTCGGAAGTACTGGCGCGCGGTCAGCACCCCGGCGAGCAGCAGCGCCGTGTCGATCGAAGAGACTTCGCTGTTCCAACGGCGTTCTCCAGTTTTCGTATCCAGCCAGTGATAAAACCAACCATGTTCCTGGAAAGCCTGCTCCGCGAAAAATCGTAACGTGACGAGGGTTCGCTCCTGCGCCTGTGCCCGAGTAATCCAGCTACGATCAGCGCCAATGCAAAGTGCTGTCAGGCCGAAGCCTGTCGCAGCGATGCTGGCAACGTTGCGATGATTCTCATCCAGAGCGGAGCCATCCATGCGGGCACGATCAGGTACGAGACCCGTCTGCGGATCAGCCTGTTCCCAAAAATAACTGAATGAACGATGCTCGAGATCTTCAAGAAAGAGTTTGTCTTGGGGAGTCAGTCGTATGGATGAGCCGGTGACCTGCTTGCCTGGGTGAATGCTAGCCGGAACCGCTTGGCCGATTGTTAATCCAGAAATGACAAACAGAGCTACAAACGTGAGGCAAAGATCCCGCAGCCGAAGTCTCTCAACAGCCCGCGAAGCGGGCGGAAGCGTATAGCCCAGGGCAAGCGAAGCGCAGCCCTGGGTAGAGATGCCGAGAGAAATCAGAGCCCGCTTTAGCGGGCGACAGAAGGTGTGACGCATCGCATCTGCCGCCCGCTAAAGCGGGCTTACCAAACTATTATTTTCTCTAACCCAGGGTTCGGCTTCGCTTTGCTCGCTCCACCCGGGGCTATATGCTTCCGCCTGCTTTGCAGGCTCATTGGAACTGCAATTCATCTTGAGTCGTCGGTTAGAAAAGATATCTCGCTGCTACGGAGCTTCATGGCTATTTTTAGTTACGTTAACTATGAACGTTCAGCCGCTGGCGGCTGGAGGCCATTCCGGGGCGATCTTGTCGCGATTGTCCTATCTCTCTACTACTTCAAAACTTTTCTCGATGACATCTTCAGAACTCGATCCGACCATCACTTTGAACTCGCCAGGCTCGAGCCCGAAGCGCATTTCTCGATTCCAAAAGCCAAGTTCTGCTGCCGTCAAAAAAAATTCTAAACTCTTTTTCTCACCTGGCCGAAGCGTGACACGCTGAAAGCCTTTCAGTTCTTTTACCGGCCGGGTCATGCTCGTGGCAACGTCGCGAAGGTAGAGTTGGACCACTTCATCGCCTGAACGCTTGCCAACGTTTTCGACATCCACACTAACAGTTAACTTACCGTCCGAGCGAATTTGCTGCCCGCTGAGTTGCAGGTTTGTGATCTTAAACTGGGTGTAGCTTAACCCGTATCCGAAAGGGAAGAGCGGTGTCCAGGGGACATCCAGATATTTCGAAGTATACCTATTGTTAGCCTCAGGAGGCCGACCGGTATTCATGTGATTGTAGTAGATAGGTATCTGCCCGACAGTGCGTGGCCACGTAACCGGTAGCTTGCCGCCTGGATTGACATCGCCAAACAAGACATCGGCGATCGCATTGCCCGCCTCTGTGCCGCCCATCCAAGCTTCGAGAACCGCTGGCGTGTTCTCAAATATCCAGCCAACAGTCAACGGACGACCATTGATCAATACAACCACCGTTGGTTTCCCCGTCGCGTACAGTGCCTTTACCAAATCCATCTGGCGGCCGGTAAGATCGAGAGAACTCTTGGAAGCGGCTTCACCCACCATCTCCGCAGACTCGCCCACGAACACGATGACCACATCACTATCGCGCGCCAGGGTCACTGCTTCAGCGAAGTCTTCGGTTGAATCGCCCTGAATGTCGCAGCCTTTTGCATAAGTCACTCTAGTATCTTGCGAGACCTTAGCCTTGATGCCCATCAGTGGAGTAATCGTATTTTCCGGCTTGCCATCGCCGCTCCACCATCCAAGCGGCGAACGATGATCATCTGCCAACGGCCCAATAACTGCGATTGAGCGGATGGTTTTACTCAGCGGCAGGATTTCGCGATCGTTTTTCAAAAGAACCATAGACCGATCCGCAATGGCACGCGCGGCGGCGCGATTCTCGGAAGTAAGAAGCGAAGTAGTTTCGCGCGTGTCGTCCGTGTATGGGCGGTCGAATAATCCCAACCTAAACTTGATGCGCAAAATACGGCGCACTGCTTCATCGATCGTGGCTTGCGAAACGTGGCCCTCTCTCAGCAGCTCCGTCCCGTGCTGATTATAAAGCCGACTGACCATCTCCATATCCACTCCCGCATTTAGGGCCAGCTGTGCGGCGTCTTTCTCGTTTGCGGCCAGACCGTGATTGATCAATTCTTTGACCGAGGTGTAGTCGCTAACAACGAAGCCATCAAATTTCCATTCGCCGCGCAAGACTTTTGTGAGGGTAAAAGGGTTGGCTGATGCGGGCACGCCGTTGAGATCATTGAATGCGCTCATCACAGTGCCAACACCCGCATCGACTGCCGCTTTGAACGGTGGAAAATATATTTCTCGCAGCGTGTTTTCTGACATGTCCGTTGTGTTGTAATCGCGCCCACCCTCAGTTGCACCGTATGCCACCCAGTGCTTGGCGCAGGCGAGTATTCTGTTCGCCGCGCTGTAGTCAGTTCCCTGAAATCCGAGCACGCGTGCGCGCGCGAAAGCAGCACCAAGGTACGGATCTTCGCCGGCGCCTTCGGTGATCCGTCCCCAGCGAGGGTCGCGAGCAATATCCAACATGGGCGCAAACGTCCAACGCACCCCCGCTGCGCGCGCTTCCTGAGCGGCAATACTTGCCGAGCGTTCAGCTAATGTCGGGTCCCAACTGCTTGCCTCGCCCAAAGGTATGGGAAAAATCGTGCGGTAACCGTGAATTACGTCAAAGCCCAACAACACCGGAATCTTCAGGCGCGATTCATCCATTGCAACATGCTGAAGCTGGTTAGTGTTCTTCGCGCCGCGAACGTTAAGAGTGGAGCCCAAAAGTCCCTTGCGGATCAGATCCAGATGCTCGGGGCGAAAGTTGCCATTACCCTCGCCGTCGAGCTGTTGTAGTTGTCCGAGCTTTTCTTCAAGCGTCATCCGCGCGAGCAGTGTATTGATTTGCGCTTCGACATCCTTCGGTCGTTGCGGGCGAGAGAGCGACGCAGGCGTTATCAAAAAGCTTAAGATAACTATGCCGATTAGTGTCAGGTGGATGGATTTGGTTGGGTTCATTTTCGTTTTTCAAGAATAGCTGCGAAGGCTGCAGGAGCCCGTTCCGTTCTTGCGATTTATCTACCGAGCGTAATTTGGTTCATCGTAATATACTTTCGTTAGCTTCCAGGAGAATCAGTTTAAATCTATGAACGTTGTTCGCGTAAGACGAATCGCTGGTCTGCTGATCGCTATCGTTATTAGCGGTGGGATGACGTTTGTCCCAACGACAGTTTCTGCCCAGAGTACACCGGCGCGCTCCGATCTTCGGTTGGACTCGTCCGAGCAAACCATTTCGCAACTGCGCGAAGCTGCATCGTTACTCGAGAGTGGCAAGGCCAGCGAAGCTGAGCCGATTCTTCGCCGTGTGTTGGTCACGAATCCCAATAATTTTGACGCTCACAACCTGCTGGGAATAGTCTTGGATCAAGCTGGCAAGACCACCGCAGCCGAGCGCGAATATCAGACGGCTATTCGTCTCAACCCAAGTGGTGTTTCCGCACTGGCCAATCTTGGTGTTTTGCTCGCGCGCACAAACCGCTCTAACGAAGCGATCAAGATTCTCGAGTCAGTGCTCAGGCTGGCTCCTAATCATCCACAGGCGACGTTAAACCTGGGGTTGCAATATGCGATGCGCGGCGACGACGCCACCGCATTGCCACTCTTGCAACGCGCAAGCAATCTCGGGCTCGACAACTACAACGTTCGCTACCGCCTGGGCGTCAGTTTCTTTAACCTGAACCGCTACGACGAAGCGGTGCCCGTTCTTGAATCAGCCTCCGCGCTTTCGCCCAAGGCAGCCGAGCCGCTCTATTACCTTGGCCTAATATCCTGGTCGCGCCAGCAGGACGAATTGGCCGCGGAATTCTGGGATCAGGCTATTCAGTTGCGCCCAAAGTTTCCTGAAGTGAACTTCATGCTAGGTGAAGCCCTCAGAAAGAATCGTCGCACCGAAGCATCAATTAATTTTTACCGGCGTGCGGTGGATCAAGATGCAACTAAGTTTGTTTACTATGCTCGTCTCGGTGGCGCCTACTTGCAACTCGGCCAGGGGGAGGAATCGCTTCAGGTCTTTAGTCGCGCGCTGCAACGCTTCCCCAGACTGGCCGCGGCCCACTACTTTGTCGGCATTGCCTGGCGAGCCCGATCTGATTACGCGCGCGCGGAAACGGAGTTTCGCGAATCGTTACGGTTGCAGCCGCGGAATGTCGACACACTGGCACAACTGGGATTCATTGTTGGCGAGCGTGACCGCTATGCTGAAGCAGAAGAATTATTGCGAAGGGCGCTGGCGATAAATGACCAGCACTTTTATGCAAACTATGACCTTGGACGTTTGTTGGTGAAATCAAAACGCTACGAAGAGTCGTTA
>JBDUCB010000409.1:0-7106 GCA_040003695.1 bacterium | reverse complement strand
ACATCTCAGAAAATAAAACACACAAAAAGTTGACCTAAAAATTCGATAAGCGTATAAACCTCCCTGTCACGAGGGTCGCGGCCTTCGAGACCGACAAAGGGATCGGCAACCGATGTGGTGACACACGGAAGAGGGAATCAACAGGCGGCTGTTGTTTCCAAGACGCCCCGAGATGAAGCCGAAAGGCTTTGCTAGAGAAAGCTGAGAGGTTTTCTTGAGCTATTCGGATAAAAACGAGTAGTACCCTTTAGAGCTGGACCCGCTGAAGGGGGCGAATGGTTCGACGTAAGTTGAACCGACGTTGCCGGGTCGTAACCGGAGGTGGAGGAAAAGCCACCAGAACAAAAACCTAAAGGCACCGCATTCGAAAGGATGCGAGAATTGGTAAAACATTTCGTGTGCTGACCGAAGTGAGACTGACCGCCAGTCGATCATCGGGATACAAATCGGCAGCCTAGTGTGTACATGCGAAGCTGCCATCCTTTTAAAAGCTTCGGCGATTATTAGGAAACGGATTGCGCTACTTTCGGCTTGCCGGTGGTAGCGTTTTCCGTTTTTGCAGTCCTGCCCAAGTACGTTATTATCTGGCCACACTATCAGTTCAGATTTTGAAGCCGCGCAATTGCTCCTCGTCTCCCTACGAGTCTTGCGCCCATTCCTTTAGGAGATTGATCATGACTGAAGCACGAATGCAGGAAACCCCGACCTATGCGCCCGGCACATTTTGCTGGGTGGAACTGGGAACAACCGATGGCGAGGCAGCGAAGAAATTTTATACCGAGCTGTTTGGTTGGACCTTCACGGATAGTCCCGTTGGGCCGGGCATGGTTTACACGATGCTCAAACAGGATGGCAAAGATGTTGGCGCACTCTACACGATGCCTAAAGAGATGACGTCACAAGGCATCCCTCCGAATTGGTTGTCGTATGCGTCAGTCGCAAATGCTGATGAAAGCGCCGCAAAGGCAAAGGAGCTTGGTGCGACGCTGATGAAAGAACCGTTTGATGTAATGGACGTGGGCCGTATGGCCGTGGTCCAGGATCCGACCGGGGCAGTCTTTGCGCTTTGGCAAGCGGGCACCCACCCTGGTGCTGGAATCGTCAATGTGCCGAATTCATTTTGCTGGAACGAACTCGCAACGCCTGACATCACGAAGGACGGCGACTTTTACAGCGGGCTTTTTGGTTGGAGCAGGAACGTTCAGCAAATGGGGCCGATGACTTACACAACTTTCAAGAACGGCGATCGACCCGCGGGCGGAATGTATACACCGTCGCCGGAAATGGGAAACATTCCAGCACATTGGTTGGTTTATTTTGCCGTGGACGACACGGACGCTAAGGTAAAGCAGGCTAACGAACTGGGCGCCAAAACGATCGCGCCGCCAATGGACATTCCGAATACGGGCCGCTTTGCGATGCTGCAGGATCCGCAGGGCGCGGCCTTTGCGATTATCAAACTGACAATGCCGCAAGCATAAGTTCACGCGAAGGGTTTGAAGCAGTCCCTAGGACTGCAGTGTTTATAGCTTGGGCTACAACTACCATGCGTGCAGGAGCGGCAAGTCCGACTTTGAAGTCGGATTTGCCGCTCCTGCATAATGGGATGAACGGCGGTCACCGTCTATAAACATTTCGCTCCTATGGAGCGGGGTCATTAATGAAATCACGCTTTGTCTGGCTTCTCTTGTGCTGCATTTGGGGCTCGACCTGGTTATTCATCAAGATCGGCCTAAGAGATCTTCCGCCTATCAGTTTTGCAGCGATCCGTTTCCTCATTGCGACTGCAATTCTCGCTGCTGTCATCGCAGTCCGACGGCTTTCGTTACCTCGATCAGCTAGAGATTGGTGGATGCTGGCGGGCACAGGAGTGCTTGCCTTTAGTCTTAACTACGGCTTGATATTCTGGGGCGAACAATACATTTCTTCAGGACTCGCCGCGTTGCTGCAAGCCACGATACCCGCCTTTGGCCTGGTCATCGCTCACCTGCATCTGCCTGCCGAACGCATGACTCCCTTAAAGCTCATTGGCGTAATCCTGGGCATCGCCGGAGTCGGCATTATTTTTTCCAATCAACTAACGTTCGCCGGACCTAAGGCGTTGGCCGGTAGCGTGGCCCTGGTGGTTAGCTCAATCTGCGTGGCGTACTCAAATGTATTGGTCAAGGCTTACGGCAAGAAGCTCGAGCCCACAATCATCGCTGGCGGTCAAATGTTTTTTGGTTTGATTCCGCTGGCGATCATTGGATTTACAACCGAAGGAAGTCCCGTGAATTTTCGTTGGAGCGGACTGGCGATCATTTCGCTGTTCTACCTCGCGATTGTAGGGTCCGTGATTGCGTTTATTTTGTATTACTGGCTGGTGCGCAGGATCGACGTCACCAAATCGATGCTGATCGCGCTGGTGACGCCAGTAACGGCGGTGCTCCTGGGTATGCTAGTGCTTCACGAAGAGATGAATTGGCGCACTCTAGTTGGTGGTGCCTTGATCATGAGCGGCATCGCCTTGCTGGTGATTCGAAAGAACAAATCGGCCGAGTTCGTTCCGGAGAGTTAACTTCTTAATGTGATTCGGGTGACAACATGAGTTGCGCGGTAAGGTAGGCTTCGATAGCGCGTGCGACAAAAGGCGCTTCAACTTGTGAATAACATTCCGGCAGTTTTCTTAGCTGTGCGAGTTGTTCCGGCATCAACCAAAATCCTCCGATCTCGATTCCAAAGCGATTAGGCACGGCGAGCTCCAGCGCGGTGCGGTGAACCGCACGCAGATATCTGGCCGCTTGCTTATCAACCTCAACTACGCAGTCGCTAAGCGCAAAGCCCAGAAAGCTCACATCCGATTCAGATGAAGATGTGTCGAGTGCACGTGCGGCTTTCATCTTTTCAATTGTCCGCAATATCAGAGAGCGCGAGACAAATTGTTGTAGCTACGGATTAGTCCGCGTACTACTCCTTGAATTTGAATGCGCTCCGGTGTCTTAATAAATATTGGTTTGAACTGCGGGTTCGCCGGCTCTAAGCGAATGAAGTCAGGCTCGCGATAAAACTTTTTCACTGTCGCGTAGTTACCATCAATCAGAGCTACAACCATCTGGCCATTCTCGGCCGTAGACTGTGACGACACTATGATAATGTCGTTGTCCTGAATGTTTTCGTCAATCATCGAATCACCGCGCACGCGCAATGCGAACATGCGGTCACGACCCAACATGTTCTTCGGCGCCTGGACGGTTTCATGAGCAAGAATTGCCTCAATGGGTTGGCCCGCCGCAACCATTCCCAGCAAAGGAATCTCATAATCATCCTGCTGGTCTTCCAGCTTGATGATCTCGATACCGCGGCTAACATTTGGAATGCGCTTGATGAGCCCTTCGCGCTCGAGTGCCGACAGAATGCTGTGCACGCTAGCTGACGAAGTCATGTGAAACTGCTTCCCAATTTCCGCAATGGTGGGCGGCAGTTTATGGACCTCGCTGTAGCGGCAGATGAAATCGTAGACCTGCCTTTGTCTCGCCGTAACAGGCATTTTTCCTAAACTCCTTTCAAAAAAAACCTTGCGCTAAATCAGCCGGAATGGTATTTTCGCTTATCCGCGAAAATTAGGCGAATATTATCGAAGATGGAGCGGTGCGTCAAGTGGAAAAGTAGTAGGACAGGCATTCTTGCCTGTCCCTATTTCGTCCTTTGATCGCGAGAGATTTCTAATTTTCTGACGGAGTTAGAGGGGAATGGACAGGCAGGAATGCCTGTCCTACTTACTTGATTACGCGGGCGAGCTTTTTGAGATCGTCAACAAAGCGGCGATGCTCCAGGCGGCGAGTTTCATCATCAGGCGCACGCAGAATTGAAGAGGGATGAACGGTGGCCATGACGTAAGGAGCGAGGGTCGATTCAATAAATTCGCCACGCTGTTTGGTGACGCGAAATTTTGGACCAAGCAAGGCCTGGGCTGCCGTGGCGCCGAGGGCGACAATCACTTTTGGTTTGACTACCGCGATTTCGGCCTCGAGCCAGGGACGACAAGCAGAGATTTCGCCGGCGTTGGGTTTCTTATGAATGCGGCGTTTGCCACGCGGTTCCCATTTGAAGTGTTTGACAACATTAGTGACGTAGGTTTGCGAACGATCGATACCAGCTTCTGCCAGCGCGTTATCAAACAGCCGCCCGGCGGGACCAACAAATGGTTTGCCACTGAGATCTTCTTCGTTGCCTGGTTGTTCGCCGACGAAAACCACTAGCGAGCGTTTGCGTCCTTCGCCGAAGACGGTTTGCGTACCTCGTTTCCAAAGATCGCAGGCTTTGCAATCGGCGGCAGCCTCTTTGAGGGAAGGCAAGGTTAATTTGTCAGGAAAGAATTCTTCGGCCGAGCCTTGTGAAGTTTTGCGTGGCACTGTTTGAATTCGTAACGCAAACTGTTAGTTTGCGATGTTGCATGAAAGCTCACGGTCATTCGCAAACTAACAGTTTGCGTTACAACGTCAGGTTATAAATCATGAGAGCGGCAATTTCAAAAGCGGAAATTGAATCCAGCATTGCAACTCGTTTTGGCGATGCCTTTAAGCATCACGAAACAAAGACTGCGGAAGCTATCGCCATCGGCTTTTCTCAAATCGATTCGCTAGCCGGGGGTGGATTGCCGCGCGGCGCAATAACAGAAATTTTTGGCCCAGCATCTTCAGGTCGCACCAGTTTCATGCTTTCAGCTCTAGCGGCGGCGACACATCATGAAGAAGTATGCGCGCTGGTCGATATGAACAATGCGCTCGATCCGGAATCGGCCGGGTGCACAAACGTGAATTTCGACCGGCTGCTCTGGATACGCTGCAACAACAATCTGGAGCACGCCTTCAAAGCCACTGATCTCCTATTACAGGGCGGCGGTTTTGGCATCGTCATACTCGATCTTGGCGATCTTTCGGCAAAAGCAACGCAAAGGATCATATCGTCCTGGTGGTATCGCTTTCGTCGCGTCGTTGAAAATACTCCAACGGCTTTATTGGTAATTACTCAGGATTGCAGCGTGCGCTCCTGCGCCGCATTGGCGTTGAAATTGAAAAATGAGGCGGTGGTTTGGTCGCAAGTGAATCAGGATTTAACTAAGAAAGAAAACTGTTCCTTAGCCAATCCTTCAGCACAAGTGAAAACTACCACCGCCTTTTTAGTTACCCAGGGAAGCCTGTTGCACTCCCTGACAATGCTGGTGGAACGTCATCGGCCACTGAGCCCAACTCTAAGAAAAACTAAGTTCCAGGTCAGTGCATAGTGGGCTCGTTGTTTGAATGAGCAGCTCACTTTTTTCCACCAGCAGCACAAATAAAAGCTCCGACTTCATCACTGTACGGCTTCTGAAAATGCGCCGGCCAGTTAGACTGATCGGCATACAGTTTCTTGAGGCCTTCGCTAATTTCCGGATCACCGCCAGTGAATTGCTGAATCAGATTTGACCAGCGCGCCGCGAGCGAGCGTGCCTTGTCGGAAGCAGGATCCTCGCCGTCGCGCACGGCGTCCTCTACCTCTTTAATCAGTTGGGCCCAGTCGTTCTGCCCTTTTTCTATCACTTCGGGACTAGCGCGAGCAGCAAGTTTTTCTGTCGCAGATTCTGAGTAGTATTTCCTGGTCCAGTCCATGTCGCTTTGCATATTGATCACCTCGATGATTTTTTTGAATGCTTCCCAGTCGGGTTCCTCACTGGAGATAACAAGTTCAGCTTTCTCTATCGCCTGAACCGCCATTCCCAGGTGATGCCGCTTTTGATTGATGATTTTCCTTTGCCGGCGTAATGCAGTTGCCAGATCCCGGCCATTCTGTTCGAGCAAGAGTTTGATTTCCTGAAGAGAGAAGCCGATGAATTTCAGCGTGATGATTTGTTGCAGCCGCGCCAGATCGCTTTCACGATAGAGCCGGTAACCGGATCCGGTATAAGCGCTTGGCTTCAAAAGACCAAGCCGATCGTAATGATGCAGCGTACGCACCGTGACGCCGGCTCGCGTCGCAAACTGCTGTGCCTGATAAGAAATTTCGTTGCTTTTCATCGCCTGCTTCCTTTCGAGACGCGCCATCCTAAAGCCTGACGTAACGTCAGGGGCAAGCAGTTTTTTGGTACTAACTTCTTCGGGGACGGACTGGAAAGTCGGCGCCGCCAATTGACGTGTTCGTTAATTTTCGCTAATCTTCGGTCACGCTTCAAACTTCAAATAGAAATAAGGAAAAGGCAAATGTTTGCCGGCATTCATGGGCAAAATCTCTCAGATGGGCTGTCTTTGGCAGAGTTTGCCTACGCCTTCTCTCCTTATGTGGAAGAGACCGGGCCGAACACGGTCGTAATCGACGTCGAAGGCTGTGCCCTCCGCTTTGGATCACCATATGAGCTGGCAACGGTAATTGCGAAACAGGCATGCGCGCCGAAGCAATCTGGTGGACTTGAATGCCAGCTAAACATAGCTCTGGCGGCGAATCCCGACGCGGCCATACATGCTGCGCGGTTTTGTCGCGGAATAACTTTCACGGCGCCGGGAGAAGAACTGACTTGTCTCGGGCAGTTACCAATAAGTGCGCTGGCATATTCGCTGGTGAATATTGAAGACGTGCGAGCCAAAGAAATTCTCGAGATGTTGAAGCTGTGGGGTGTGCGCACTTTCAAAGAATTTGCGGAGTTGCCGGTTGCCGGCGTTTCAGAGCGGCTGGGCCAGGATGGAGTGAAGCTGCAACAACTGGCCGGCGGAAAAACTGACCGGCACTTAAAACTGAAACAAGCTGCCCCCGTTTTCGAAAACTCGATCGAGCTAGAGTACGCAATCGCGCAGCTTGAACCTCTTTCTTTTATCTTCGCCAGACTGCTCAATCAACTCTGCGCAAGTTTGCAAGCGTATGGGCTGGCAACCAATGAGTTGCAGGTGCGGATGAAGCTGGAGAATAAAAGCGCACATGAGTTGAAACTCAACCTGCCTTATCCCATGCGCGATCACAAAGTGTTTTTGAAACTTCTGTTGCTTGACGCAGAAGCACATCCGCCATCGGCGGCAGTGATTGCGGTCTCGATTCATTGTGAGCCAGTCAAGCCTCGCGTTTTACAGACGGGATTGTTTATTCCGCTGGCGCCGGAGCCG
>JBDUCB010000028.1:0-2149 GCA_040003695.1 bacterium | reverse complement strand
TGTGCGACTTCGGCCATTCGGTGAAACGACAATTCGACCTGTTAAAGCAACCTTGCCATCCTTCTTGTTCGTTAATGCCAGAGTGCGGGCATTTATTCGCCGGTAGGCGCGCATGTCGGCCGAGGGGTCGCCCGTGACGGCATAATCTTTCGTGTCAAATTTACCGGTCCATTCATTGTGGCTTGGATTGCCTTCACCGTCCACGCCGTCAACGGTGACCTTAATCTCATCGCCTGCGGCCTCGTAAACGACTGTTGTGTTCTTTGGAGCGCCTTTCACGAAATGCGACTTGGCTTCATTCAGTTTCCAGGTGCCCATGTGCGGGCTCTGCGCAGAGCACACAACAGCGCCAACCAAAATCAAAGCTACCGCAAGTACAATTACTCTTGGTTTCATATTGCCTCCTATGGAGTTGGGGATGTTTTACTGTGGGTGCGGATTCTAGTGTCAGATGGTCAAGAAGACAAGCGTGTACTGAGCGGTGAGTACTAAGCGTTGAGTACTGAGTGCTGGGTGCCGAGCGGTTTGACGAATGGGTCTTGAGCAAGCGGACCCACGCGCCACCGCAGGTGAGACTTAATTTGCGTACAACACGATCTTTATATCTAGCGTCTTTCGGCTTATTGCGGATAAGATGAGTGCGTTCCATCAGCCCGGACTCCGGTTTACGGTAACCAGCCTGTTCCCATTGACGCGCGTCACCTCGATCGTAGCGGCCGAAAAATATCAGCAAACGATTGGTTTCGGCATAATAGAAGTCTGCTCAGCGCTTTAAACGGTAACTGAATAGATGCGACAATTTTCGTCCGATTCAAATCTGTCCCATCACCGGATTGTCTCCAAACTTGGCGCGGGCGCGATGGGCGAAATGTATCTTGCTCAGGAAAGCCTGAGAATGTGACGGTCCATCGCGATCGTGAAGGTGCTCGACTTTGCGCACTCGCAGAATTGACCGCTTAAGGAGAAGCACATGACGACCAGTGCAATAGTAGGTTCCGTGGCCGGACTGTGGAGGTTCCCGGTCAAGTCGATGAGGGGCGAGCAAATTGAGCACGCGGAGCTCAGTGCAAGAGGAATCGCAGGTGACCGTGCTTATGCACTGATTGACGCGAAAAGCGGCAAAGTTGTCAGCGCGAAGAGCGTCAAGCTCTTTCCCAACATGCTTAATTGTCGGGCGACGTTTGTCCAGCCACCAACTTCCGGTTCCGAGCCTCCCCCGGTGCGAATTGTATTGCCGGACGGCGTAACGGTGACGAGCGATTCAAGTGAGGTTGAACGCGTTCTGTCAGAACACTTCCAGCGAAATGTCACGCTGGCAAAGGCGGCGCCCGAAGACTTTACGATCGATATGTATCACCCCGACGTGGAGGATTTGGATCCCGCCGGCCGTCGCGATGTTGTCGAAGATCAAAAACTCGGCTCAGCCTTCTTCGCCGAACGTGGACTTCCTTCCCCCGTGGCCGCCGGCTTGTTTTTCGATTTGTTCCCGATATCCGTATTGACGACGTCCAGCCTTGATCGGCTGAACGAGCTGCAACCACAGAGTCGCTTCGATCAGCGACGATTTCGCATGAACGTGATCGTTAATGCTAACGAGACCGGCTTCGTCGAGAACGGCTGGATTGGGCGCGAACTGGCGATCGGTGAGGACGTAAAATTGCGCGTGGCGATGCCTGATGCTCGGTGTGTAATGACGACGCTCGCCCAGGAGGAGTTAACTAAGGACACCGATATTCTTCGGGCGCTCGCCCGGTACAATAAGGTCCAAGTCGGTGCTAGTCAGCTCGCGTGCGTCGGAGTGTACGCCGTCGTCGAAGCACCGGGAGCCATCCGAACCGGGGACCAGGTAAAGCTCACCTGACCGCTTTTACCCGGCACTTGATGACTTGCGCGCCGTTCCGCGATTCAACAGTTGCAAAGAAATAGTTCCAATATCCCATGAAACGCTGTCCCCAATGTAATCGCATTGAAACTGACGATGCGCTCGTGTTCTGCCGCGCGGATGGCACGGCACTCGTCAATGACTCACTCCCGCTCAGTAGTGAAGCAGGGACCGCGAGGCTTGCATCAGCCGCAACTGAAATCGAAACGAGTATCCTTCCTCATGCGCCCGAGGTAAACGTGAGCCGTTCAACTGGCCCAACCACGG
>JBDUCB010000078.1:0-7142 GCA_040003695.1 bacterium | reverse complement strand
AAGAAGATTTACGGCGTGCTGGCCATGGGCTGGCGCGGTTCCGCGCGTCACTGGCATCGCTATGAGATGGCTTATTTGCTGCTGGCCGGCTTGGCCACGCCGCTGGTGCTTTCGGTGCACACGATCGTCAGTTTTGATTTTGCCGTGGGCGTCGTTCCCGGTTGGCACGCGACGATCTTTCCGCCGTACTTCGTTGCCGGCGCAATCTACGCGGGCTTCGCCATGGTGCTGATACTGACTATTCCGCTGCGCAAGCTTTATGGACTGGAAAGTTTCATCACCATGCGCCACATGCACAACATGGCGAAAGTGATGTTAGCCACGGGTTTGATCGTCGGCTATGGCTATGTGATGGAAGCGTTTTTCGGCTGGTATAGCGGCAATCGTTACGAGCGCTACATGATTTGGAATCGCATGCATGGTCCATATGCGGGTTACTACTGGTCATTGATCCTTTGCAACATCATCGCGCCCCAGTTTCTCTGGATCAAAAAGATTCGCTCAAACCTGCTGGTGCTTTGGTTAATCTCGATCGTGGTGAGCATTGGCATGTGGCTGGAGCGGTTCGTAATTATTGTGACCAGCCTGCACCGCGAATATCTGCCTGCGTCTTGGGGTATGTATCAGCCCTCGACCTGGGACTGGACCATGTTCATCGGCACCATTGGATTTTTCTTTACCTTGCTTTTTCTATTCATTCGCTTCCTGCCGATGATTTCGATTTTCGAGATGCGCACGATTTTGCCGGAAGCGGAAGTCGCGGAGGAGTAGGCGTAAGCATTCAGAGAGAGAAGATGGTTCAAGAAGCAAAAGCTCTGGGTTGGGAAAGGTGGCTTGCCCCCGCAAGTCTTGAGAGGCATTCAATCGGCGGGGGTAAACCACCCTTCCCAACCTGCAAATTATCGTTACTGATTCTATTCCTGTGATGTTGGGCTGCTGTAGTCAAGGTCTGTTAGACGAGTTACTGATGTCGGACGAGAAACGCGAAATCTTTAGCGAGACTGAGCCGCAAGAGACGGACGAGCTGCATGGGTCTGTGTCACGGCGCCGTCTCGTCGCACCGGCGCTCTACGGCATCATGGGCGAATTCAATAATCCATCAGATCTGGTGGCGGCAGCGCGCCGCACTTATGAAGCTGGCTACCGGCGCATCAACGGCTACTCTCCGTATCCGATCGAAGAACTTTCAGAAGCTATCGGTTTCACGCGCACCAGTTTGCCTTTAATCGTCTTAATTGGCGGCATACTCGGTGGGCTCGGTGGATTTTTCATGCAGTACTGGATGGAAGTCATCGACTATCCGTTGAATGTTGGCGGCAAGCCCTACAACAGTTGGCCGGCTTTTATTCCAATCACGTTCGAGTGCACGGTGCTGGTGGCTGCGTTTGCGGCAGTGCTTGGCATGCTGGTCCTTAATAAGCTGCCGCAGCCTTATCATCCGGTTTTCAACGCCCCGAATTTCGCGCTGGCGACGCGGGATCGCTTCTTTCTGGTAATCGAAGCAAACGATCCACGTTTCATTCATGACGAAACGAAACAGTTTATGGAGACGGTGGGCGCGAGAAATGTTAGCGATGTGGAAATCTGAAACAGTGAGCAGTGAGCAGTGTGCAGTGAGCAGTAGTGAGTCGCTGAGCAGTGTGCAGTGTGCAGTGGGCAGCAAAAACCGGAACCTGCTGTCCACTGCCGATCGCCCACTGCGCACATTATTGCTATTGCTGCTCACTGCTCACTGCACACTGCTCACTTCTTCCTGCCGGCGCGACATGCAGGACCAGCCGAAGATGAAACCTTATCGTTCGACAGTCTTCTTTAAGGACGGACTTTCGTCGCGGCCCCTGGTTGAAGGAACTGTGCCGCGTGGTTTTTTGAAGGAAGACACGGAGTTTTTCACCGGCAAGAAGCGAGGTCTCACTGCTACGTCGACAACCTCTGAACCAGGCACTACGCCCGGCCCACATGCCGATCGCAATCAGGCGTTAACGGGCGCCGCTGCTTATCCCGATGATGTTGAAGTTTTTCCGCTGACGGTGACCAGCGAAACCGTCGCGCGCGGCAAAGAGCGCTACGAAATTTTCTGCTCTGCCTGTCATGGTCTAACCGGAAATGGCGACGGCATGATCGTACGCCGTGGCTTCCGGCGCGCCGCTTCTTTTAATGACGATCGCCTGCGGCAAGCGCCAGTGGGCCATTTCTTCGATGCCATCACCAATGGCTGGGGCGCGATGCCTGCTTACGCGCCGCAGATTCCAGCCCAGGATCGCTGGTCCATCATCGCCTACATTCGCGCATTGCAATTAAGTCAGCAAAGCCAACCGGCGCAAGCGCAGCCAGCTTCATCAAGCGCGGCGCCGTCAATACCAATCGGAGGGCAGCATCCATGATGCAGGTTTCCTACAATGCGCCTTCCGAGTTGAAGCGTTTGCCGCAACGCGCGTTGCCATTGGGCGCGCTGCTTTTTGCAGTTTTGCTTATTGGATTCTTTTTGAATCGCGCGCAGTTTTTCCGCTCGTATTTATTTGCCTTCAGTTTTTGGTCGGGAATCTCAATTGGATCGCTGGCGCTTTTGATGCTACAGCACTTGACCAGCGGTGGCTGGGGCCTTGTGATCCGGCGGGTGCTTGAAGCAGCAACGCGAACGCTGCCGCTAATGCTCCTTTTGTTCCTTCCCATCATTGCCGGAGCGCATTGGCTTTACCCTTGGACGCATTCGGAAGAGATTGTCAAAAACCCGGCGCTCGTGGAAAAGGCGCGACTGTATTTGAACTTGCAATTTTTTGTGGTGCGCGCGGCAATCTACTTTGCGATCTGGTTACTGCTGGCGTATTTCCTGAACCGCTGGTCGTTGTTGCAGGACCAGACGGGCGATCGTCAGTTCACAAAACGTATGCAGGTGCTTAGTGGTCCGGGCATGGTTTTGTTTGTATTCACCGTAACGTTTGCTTCGATCGACTGGTTCATGTCACTCGATCCGGAATGGTCTTCAACAATCTACGGTTTCATTTTTGTAGCCTCGTGGGCGCTAAGCGCGCTCGCGTTTGTCATCGCGGCGCTGGCGATGCTGACAAAATACGAACCGCTGAAAACCGTCGTGGCGCCGCTGCATTTTCACGATCTGGGAAAACTGCTGCTGGCCCTGGTGATGCTTTGGTCGTATTTCGCGTTTTCGCAATTCTTGATTATCTGGTCGGGAAACTTGCCGGAAGAGATTCGTTGGTATTTGCCGCGCACGCGCGGCGCATGGGGCGGGATCGCGCTGACAGTTGTAATTCTTCATTTTGCGTTTCCGTTTTTGTTCCTGCTGTCCCGCTCGTTGAAACGCGACCCACACAAGCTGGTGCTGGTAGCCGGACTAATTCTCGTGATGCGTTTGTTAGATCTGTTGTGGATGATTACGCCAAACTTTACCGGAGAGTATTTCCACGTTAGCTGGATGGATATCGTCGCGCCGGTGGCGATGGGCGGTCTTTGGCTCACGATGTTTGTTTGGCAGTTGAACAAGCGGGCGCTGATTCCCATTAACGACCCCCAGTTTGAAGTAGTGCTCGAGCAGGGACATTCGCACTTGGGCCACACAACTGTCTGAGGCAGGAGCAGGCGGCAGGAGCAGTCGGCGGAAGCAGTACGAAGGACAAAGAACGAAGTACGAGGCGCTAAAGATCATGACGGATACAAAACACAACGGCCACAAAGGAAATGGCCGCGGCCACGTCACCGAAACGCCGGACGTGTCACACATCAAGAACATCGACGTCACGCATGAGGCAAGTGACGTCAGTGTGGCGGGCATATTGAAATTCGTGGTCGGCCTGACCGTCTTTGGGATCACAGTTTACGTTTTGATGTGGGGTCTGTTTAGGTTTTTCAATGCGCAGGAAGAAACGAAGGAACCGCAGCCTGGTCCAATGGCAATGACCGAGTCAGAACGGCGACCTCCCGATCCGAAGCTGCAGGCAGCGCCGGGATTTGGTGTGAAGCTTGAAAACGGTCAATGGGTGTCGTTGGAAAACAGAGAACCACAGGCTGAATATCGCATACTGCGCGAACAATGGAATCAAACATTGAACGAAGGCGGCCGGGATCATTCAGGCAAGATCGTAGGTTTGCCAATCGATCAGGCAATGCAGAAAGTGCTTGAGGGCAAGGGTCTACCTGCGCGTGCTCAAACAAATCAGAATGGACAGGCAGCAGACTACGGCATCGATATGCCGACAGCGGCAAGCTCAGGTCGCGTGACGGAGAAAAGAAGGTAATGAATTCAGTGAGCAGTGAGCAGTGGGCAGTGAGCAGTAAGAACTTTGGAGGCGCAGCCTCCAAGGTTAATCTACTCAACCTGCCGGAAAGCCAGAGGCTTTCCGCACGGCGTGCGCCGTTGAGAGCGAAACACCGCCGGTGGGGCGGCAAAGCCACAGCTTTGTGTCCGAAGGTCTTCTCCTTTCTGCCCACTGCCCACTGCTCACTGCTCACCGTTTTCCTGTTGCTGCTCACTGCTCACTGCTCACCG
Source organism: bacterium (assembly GCA_040003695.1). Lineage (GTDB taxonomy): Bacteria > Acidobacteriota > Blastocatellia > Pyrinomonadales > Pyrinomonadaceae > PSRF01. Next base: position 2,638 of record JBDUCB010000078.1, on the reverse strand, counting down.
CTCACTGTGCTGGGTCAGTTCAGTAGGAACGAAGGCAATTCGCCGTTGTACAGTTCGCGTCCTTATCAGCCGCGCGCGCCGATCGGTTTGCCGAAAGCTTTGAACGGAGTCGGCATCGATCAGAAGCTTAATGAACAATTACCACTCGACCTGACTTTGAAGAATGAGAATGGTGAAAGCGTTAAGCTCGGCGATTACTTTGGCAAGAAGCCAGTCGTGCTCTCGCTCGTTTATTACCAGTGCCCGATGCTTTGCAATCAGATACTCAACGGGATGGTCACCGCCTTCCGCGTCATGTCGTTTGCGCCGGGCAAAGAGTTCGACGTCGTGACAATCAGTTTCGATCCGCGCGAGACGCCGGCGCTGGCCGCCGCTAAGAAGAAAACCTATGTTGACTATTTGCCGGACGACAAACGCGCGTCCGCCGCTGCGGGCTGGCATTTTCTGACCGCGGACGAAACCAGCATCGCTCGCATCACCAGTGCGGTTGGTTTTCGTTATCACTGGGACGAAGCAACAAACCAGTTTGCACACGCCAGCGCGATTTACGTGGCCACGCCGCAGGGAAAACTTGCGCGCTATTTTTATGGGATTGAATATGCGCCGCGCGATGTGCGTTTGGGCCTGATCGAGGCAGCAGAAAACAAAATCGGATCACCGGTGGACCAGTTGCTGCTCTATTGTTATCACTACGACCCGGCGACGGGGAAATATGGCGCAACGGTGATGAACATAATGAGGATTGGCGGCGTGATTACTGTGGTCGCTCTGGTGGCCTTGCTGTTGGGATTGCGCCGCCGCAGTCGCGCGCAGGTGGCATGGCGCGCCAGGCAAGCAGGAAGCGCCTGAAGTTTAGAGTACAAGCTTTAGCTTGAGTAGTACGATCGAGAGCAACCTGAAGGTTGAACTCTGAACTGCTTGAGTTTTCTAAACGAAGAAGAATTTATGCAAACGTCCTGGATTCCATTCATTCCGGAAAGTGCTTCCACAGTTTCAGGCAAAGTGGATGCGCTCTATTTCTATCTTTCCGGCATAACTGCATTTTTTACGCTGCTCATTTCCGGCGTGCTGCTCTTTTTCGTTATCAAGTATCGGCGCAGATCGCCTTTTGAGATTCCGCGACCCGTTGCCGGTTCACATAAGCTGGAGACGCTGTGGTCAGTTATTCCCTTCATCATCGCGATGAGCATGTTTACCTGGGGCGCGCAGATCTATTTTGAGAATTCGCGCCCCCCACAGAATGCCAACGAAATCTACGTGGTCGGCAAGCAATGGATGTGGAAGATTCAACACTCAACCGGTCAGCGCGAGATTAATGAGCTGCACGTGCCGGTGGGCCGCAAGATCAAGTTGATCATGACCGCGGAAGATACGATCCACGACTTTTTTATTCCGGCGTTCCGCATTAAAGCCGACGTCTTGCCGGGCAAGTACACAACCCAGTGGTTCGAAGCGACCAAGGCCGGCACCTATCATCTTTTCTGCGCGGAATATTGCGGCATGAATCACTCAGGCATGATCGGCTCAATCATCGTGATGCAGCCTTCTGAATTTGATAACTGGCTGAGTGGAAACGCAGGCCAGCAATCCCCGGCAGTGGCCGGGCAGCAGCTCTATCAATCGCTGGGCTGCGTGACTTGTCATGGCGCGAACGGTGAAGGCGGGCGCGGGCCGGCGCTGGTTGGATTGTTCGGCCGGAAAGTGGATCTGACAAACGGCCAATCGCTGATCGCGGATGAAGGGTACGTGCGCGAGTCGATTGAAAACCCGCAAGCGAAGATTGTCGCCGGCTTTGGTCCAATCATGCCGACGTTTCAGGGGCAAGTGACGCCTGAGCAGCTTATTCAAATAATGTCATTTATTAAGTCGCTACGAGTTACGGGCGCGCCCGCTGGCGCAGCGCCGAGTCCAAATTCAGTAACATCTCCGGCGCCCGCACCGAGCGCGGCGCCAAACCGTCAGTAGCGTTTTGCAATTATGAAAGCGATCGAAACATTTCAACTTCCAACCGCGGCGCGGGTTAACTACATCAACGCCGAATATGGTCTGAAGTCATGGCTGCTGACGAGGGACCATAAACGGATCGCGCTGCTATATCTCGGCTCGATTTCTTTCTTCTTTTTCATTGGCGGCCTGTACGCGATGTTCATCCGGCTGGAACTGTTAACGCCGCAGGGTGACTTGCTGTCGTCTGCAACCTACAACAAGGTCTTTACGCAGCACGGAATCATCATGGTGTTTTTCTTTTTGATTCCGTCGATACCGGCAACGCTCGGAAACTTTTTGGTGCCCATGATGATTGGCGCCAAGGATCTGGCATTTCCGCGCATCAATCTGCTTAGTTGGTACATCTATCTGCTCGGCGGCTTTATTACGATTTATGCATTGCTCGCCGGCGGCGTGGACACGGGCTGGACCTTTTACGCGCCCTACAGCACGACGTTTTCCAACTCGTATGTGATTGCCGCGGGTCTCGGAATTTTTGTCAGCGGCTTCTCGTCAATTCTCACCGGCCTGAATTTCATCGTCACCATCCATACGATGCGTGCGCCCGGCATGACCTGGTTCCGGTTGCCGTTGTTCATCTGGTCGCACTATGCCACGTCGCTGGTGATGGTACTGGGAACGCCGGTGATCG
>JBDUCB010000170.1:0-7150 GCA_040003695.1 bacterium | reverse complement strand
CACCAGTCTTCGCCAACCGTGAAGGGCATCGTCATCGCCGGCATGTAGTCTCTAATGTCCTCGTGCGCGATCGTAATCTGGTGCTGGTCCTTCTCGACCAGCACCACCTTTCCCTTTAAGTCATAATGCTTCTCGGTTGCCGAGTGTGTGCGCTGCTGACGGCAACCTGAAATGGCAATGAAAGTAACGAAGCAGATCGAAATAAGAATGGCCCAAAAACTTTTCATTATGTTTGCGAATCCCGGCTAACTAATAAAAGCCATCTCGGTGTAACCTAGCACGAAAGCTGCACGGTTGTTAAAAGGGTTAGTTTATCGCTGGTGCACAATTTGAATTCCTTCTCTGCGCAACCTCTGTGTTCTCGGCGGCTCTGCGGTGAGTTGGCTACGGAAATATTACCGCCGAGATCCAGAGCGCGCCGAGATAACGCAGAGCTGTGAAAATAGGGACCAGAAACTTTAAGAATATGGCAACGCAGTCCAGCACAAACATTGACACAGCCCGCCGCGCGCAATTGTTGGACGGCGCGGCCATCGCAGCGCAAATTAAGCTGGAAACCGCGCGTGAGGTTGAACGACTTTGGACAGAACACAAGATCAAACCTTGTCTTGCCGCCATTCGTGTTGGTGATGATCCGGCTTCCGCGGTTTACGTAAGAAATAAGATCAAAGCGTCCGAAGAAGTTGGTATCCGGTCTGAGCAGCACGCTCTGTTGGGGAGTACTAACTCCCTTGAGCTGCTGGATCTCATCGCTTCGCTTAACGAACGCCGTGACATAGACGGCATACTCATCCAACTGCCACTGCCGTCGGAAATCGAAGAAGACAAAATCATCGAAGCAGTCGATCCGCAGAAAGACGTTGACGGGTTTCATCCGATAAATGTAGGGCGATTAGCACTTGGAAAACCAACCTTTGTGCCGTGCACTCCGGCGGGCGTGATCGAGTTGCTCGATCGTTCTAACATCCCAATAGCCGGCGCGCGCGCCTGCGTAGTCGGGCGTAGCCAGATCGTGGGCAGGCCGATGGCGCAATTGCTGTTGCAGCGCGATGCGACGGTGACCATCTGTCATTCGCGCACGAGAGACCTGGCGGCAGTCACGAGCGAAGCAGATCTGTTGGTAGTTGCGATTGGACGGCCTGGCTTTATTGGCCGCGAACACATTAAGCCCGGCGCGACCGTTATCGATGTTGGCATGAACAACGTGACCGATGAAGCCACAGCGCGAAAATTGTTTGGTGCAGTAGCGGAAAAGCGAATCGAAACAATTTCAAAACGCGGTTACACGTTGGTCGGCGACGTGAATCCAGCGGAAGCCGATGGCGTCGCCGGTCGCCGCACTCCGGTGCCCGGCGGCGTCGGCTTGCTCACTGTTGCGATGTTGATGAAGAACACGCTTAAGGCAGCGAAGTTGCGCCACGGATTGACTGAGTAAGTAGCAAACAGGAAACGGTCAACAGCAAACAGTCAACAGCAAACAGTAAGCAGCAAACAGTAAACAGCCGGAGAAGTACCGACGTCAGAGATCGAGGACAGGCGGTTTGCGCTGAGCAATACTTACTCTTGCGGTTCACTGTTCGCGGTTGTCGGTTTACTGCTTGTTGTTCACTGTTCACTGTACTGCTTACTGTCTGCTTATCATGTTGCGGGTGGGACTGACAGGATCGATTGGTGTCGGTAAATCATATATCGCCGGCGTGCTCGGCGGGCTTGGCTGCCACGTGCTTGACGCCGACGCGACAGCGCGGGAAGTGGTATTGCCAAAATCGATCGCGCTTGAAAAAGTCGTTGCCGAATTTGGCGATGAAGTCTTGCAACCCGACGGTTCACTGGATCGAACAAGACTTGGCACGCTGGTTTTCGGCGATGCCGGACGGCGCGCAATACTAAACTCGATACTGCATCCATATATCATCGCGCGGCAGGACGAATTGCTCCGGGAATGGGAAGCCGTTGATCCGGATGGCATCGCTGTCGTAGATGCGGCCCTGATGATCGAATCGGGCGGTTATAAACGGTTCGATAAACTGATCGTCGTTCACTGCAGGCCGGAAGTACAGCTTCAGCGCTTAATGGTACGAAACAATTTAAGTCGCGAAGAAGCAGAGAAGAGAATTAGCGCGCAGATGGGCCAGGAGGAGAAGAAGAAGTTTGCCGATTATCTGATTGATACTTCAAACGGCTTTGACGCTGCGCGCCGGCAAACTCAGGCAGTCTATGCAGCGTTAAGCGAGGATTTGTTGCGAAAACGGGAATGTAAAGAATAGAGATTGGCAGCGGGCCCCCGATTCAGTTGATGACTTTAACCGCGAAAATTCTCCCAAGAAGGCAAGCGCGTCACGCGTTTTTTGCAACCGTCCTTCTGCTCGCACTCGCTCTTAGCCACTCTGGGTGCTTTCTTAATCAAAAAGTCGATTTGTATTACGGACGCGTCGTTGTTCCCCATGGCCAGCAGCTAAGATGGAGTGACGGTGGACTGCCGCAGACCTTTGATCCAGCCTTTGCCGCTGCACCGCCAGACACCGATGTGGTCCGCGCCATCTTTGAAGGGCTGACCGATTACGATCCACGGACGCTGACGCCTGTGCCGGCAGTCGCGACTCGTTGGGAGGCTTCAAACGGTGGACGAATTTGGACTTTTTATTTGCGCGACGATGCTCGCTGGTCCAATGGCGCCGTGGTTACTGCACAGGATTTCGTACGTTCCTGGCAGCGCACCGTAAAGCTGGGCGATCTCGCTCCACATACGGACCTGCTTGCAAATATTGAAGGCGCGAAGACGCAAATTGCACCCGCGCTGTCGCGGCCTCTAACGCAAACCTCTCCGGCTCCGAACGCGCATTCTACTCAAGCAGCGGAACGTAATTTGGCGCCAGCGTTTGGCGCCGAAGCTCTTTCGGATCGAGTGTTGCGCGTGCGGCTACGGCAACCTGACATGAATTTTCCGGCGCTGGTGGCCCATCCGGTTTTTCGTCCGGTGAAATTGGGAAGCGATACTCCGCTAGGCAAGTTATCCACCGGCGAGCTGCTCTCCAACGGCGCCTTCTCAATTGAAAAATCCGATAGCGAGCACGTTGTGCTGGCGCGCGCGGATAACTATTGGGACAAACAACAGGTGACACTTCAAAGCGTCGAGTTTGTCGGCGCCCGCGACACCGAATCGGCCTTGGCGGCGTATCGCTCAGGCGAAGTCGATGCGGTAACGAACGCCGCGCTTGAGCCGCTAGCTATCAAACTACTTGCGCCTTACGCGGATTTTCGCCGCACTACTTTCGGGGCGTTGACCTATTACACTTTCAATACTGCACGCGCGCCCTTTGACGATGTTCGTGTTCGAGAAGCTCTGGCAATCGCGATCGATCGTGACCGCATAAGCACGGATGAAACGGGCGGCGCCACTGAGCCGGCCAAACGGTTCCTGCCTCAAAGCAAGACTGAGGAGCCTAAAATTGTGGTTGGCAAATCGGAGATGCTGGAAAAGGACGAGCAGCGCGCCAAACAATTGCTGGCTGAAGCAGGCTTTCCTGACGGCCAAAACTTTCCTGTTGTTCGCTTGCTGGTTAATCGAAACGAACAGCAGCGCGTGGTCGCCCAGGCGATTGCGGCCATGTGGCACAGCATGTTGAATATTCAGACCGAGTTAGTGATCCGAAATTGGGATGAGTATGAAGCTGCGATTCGAACCGGAGATTTTGATGTGGCCCGCCGCGGCATTGTGATGCAAACGACGGATGAACTTACGAATATTCGAACGTTGTTTGGCGAAACTTATTCCATCGGGGGCGCCGAGAAACAAAATGAGCGTTTGAACACGCAAAGCGGCGAAATCTCCGACCGAAGTAAATCACCCGACGCCAACCACAGGGCAGTGACTGTGGGACCGACGATCGATACTGAAGCGCAAGCGCTTAATGATTTAAGCGCTATGCCGATTTACTTCGCGTCGTCATATGCACTGGTGAAGCCCTACGTCAATGGATTCGATGCAAACGTCCTCGATGCGCCGTCGTTAAAAAAAGTCCGAATAGATGGAAACTGGAAGCCGCCTGCGTCTCCCGTACGCTAACAGCAAAGTGACGGGGAGACATTGTCCTGGACGCGTTCCTATTTTTGAGGGCCTTCGTTTCCCTAGTTGTAAAAAAAAACGATCCACGAACTACACGAAAAATCACGAAGAAGAATTTTCGTGTTGCTTAGTGTTATTTCGTGGATCGTTTTACTTTAGGATCTGGACGTGACCAACTCTCTTAAATATCTTGATAATGCGTTTTCGCCATGTTAAGTTCAGTCTGACAATTCCCCTCTTCAAATTTGTTTGCGCCCAAAAACGATGGTCAGTCTTTACTACAGACAAATACTTGCCGTCATAGCGATTGTCTCGATAGCGCTTGGATCGATCTCCTGCCGAGCGCTGGCTAGCAATGAACAGTTTTTCGGCAAGACAGTCGCCCCTTCGGGCAATGTTTTGCGTTACATCACCGGTGATGAGCCTGAGAGCCTGGATCCGCAAAAAACCACCGGGCAGCCCGAAGCGCGAATCCTGATGGCGCTCTACGAAGGTCTTGTCGAATACGATCCGAAAACGATGGAGCCTATTCCGGCATTGGCGGAACGCTGGGATGAAAACAACGACGCATCTGAGTTTACCTTTCACATAAGAAAGAACGCCCGTTGGTCAAACGGCGATCCAATTAATGCGAACGATATCGTCTGGAGTTTCCGCAGAAGTCTGGCGCCCGAGACTCTGGCCCGCGGCGCAAGTCTCGGCTTCTACATAAAATACGCTCAGGCCTACAACTCGGGTGCCGTATTTGTTCGCGACCCGCAGACGCAAAAGTTTCTATTGGAGAGCGAGTTCGCACCGCCGTCAGGAGTGCTGCCGCCACTTAGCGAACAGCCGGCTGGGCCGGCCAACGAGTACAAGGCGACAGAACAAGAGAAGGAGCCTGACGCAGATACAACCTTTCACCAGTTTATGCACTCGCCCACGAGACTGACGCTTCCTGGTGACGAGAAGTCGCGAAACAAATTGCTGGCGGCGGATGCAAAACTACAGGCGGCAGTAGCAGGCAAGGAGTTCGTTAAAATTGAAGGCAAAGACATCGGTGTCGAAGCCGTCGACGATTACATCGTGCGTATTTCCTTGAGCCAGTCGGCGCCGTTCTTCAAAGGATTGTTAGCTAATCAATTCTTCCGCCTCGTTCCGCAGAAAGCAGTTGAGCAGTACAAAGAGCTTTGGGCACAACCGGGACACATCGTGACTTGTGGTCCATTCAGACTAAAGGAGTGGAAACCTTATAACACTCTCACGGTGGAACGCGATCCGATGTATTGGGATGCCGCCAACGTGCACCTGGACGAGATACAGTTTTTTCCCACCTCCGATTTGCCGACGGCCTTGAATCTCTACAAAGTCGGTGAAGTAGATGCGCTTTACAACCACACTGTGTTGAATGCCTGGGTCGAGTTTGTGCGCGATAAGAAAGACTGGATGGATGCGCCTGAGGCAGCGAGTATCTACATCAACGTCAACACCACAAAGCCGCCGCTGGACGATGTACGCGTTCGCAAGGCTTTCGACCTGGCCATTGATAAAGCTACCTGGATCAAGTGGCGGAGGATCACGAAGCCACTGCCCGGAATCACTCCTTATGGAATTTTTCATGGTTACCCTTTGCCACAGGGCGCGAGTTTTGATCCGGAAAAGGCGAGGCAATTACTGGCGCAGGCTGGATATGAAGTTACTAAAAAAGGCGGAACTTACCAGTGTCCGAAGTTTCCGGCCAATCAGGTTGAATACCTGTTCCCCACAGCGACATCAAACAAGATCATGGCGGAGTACATGCAGGCACAGTGGAAACAGAATCTGGGAATCACTGTGCCCGTACGGGCGATGGAATTCAAAACATTCGTCGACGTGAGATCGAAATTGGATTACAAGGGCTTTTCCTTCGGAGCGTGGTCAGCCGACTACATGGATCCGTTCACTTTCCTTAGTCTCTATTACACAAACGAGAACGACAACTGCACAGGTTGGTGGGACAAGAAATATGTCGACATGCTGAACGAGGCCAATCGAACTCCTGACCAGGCGAAGCGGTACGAACTTATGTCCAAGGCCGAGAACTTCATGCTTGAGTCGCAGCCAATCATCCCCATTGAGACAGGCGCAGTAAACTGGCTGAAGAAACCCTACGTAAAGGGGATGTATCCCAACCCCGGCTCGCTCTTCGCCTGGAAGTTTGTTTACATCGAACACGATAGCGCGAAGTGGGATTACTCGACGCCCTCGACTGCCGATTAATAGGCAGGCATTTTCTATCTGTCTGAGTACGCGGGGGACAGACAGTATGGCTGTCCTGTAACTAACTGATGCTACGCTTCATCATCCGCCGGCTGCTGATCACAATTCCCACAATTTTCGTCGTGATTACGCTCACCTGGGGATTAATCCGCTTGGCGCCCGGCAACTTTTATTCCGGCGAAAAGAAAATTCCCAAGTCTATCGAGAACAACATCCGCGAGAAATATGGCTTGAACAAACCGTGGTACGTCCAGTATGGCCGTACCATGAGTCACATCGTGCGTCTGGATTTTGGCACCTCGCTGAAGTACGAGGGACAATCGGTGAACGCGATTATCGCTCGTTCCTTACCAGTTTCAGCCGGCATTGGATTTCTAGCGTACCTGCTGGCACTCGGCGTCGGCGTTTTCATTGGATCGATCGCGGCGCTTAAGCAAAATTCTGCCTGGGACTATCTCACGATGGCGCTGGCGATGATTGGGATTTCGATCCCAAATTTCGTGCTGGGGCCGATTCTGGTTCTCGGGCTCTCGCTCAACCTCTATTGGTTTCCCCCGGCGCGTTGGTCGGGCCTGGTGAGTCGGGGCGTAGTGCTGCCTGTGCTAACGCTCTCGGCGATTTATATGGCTTACATAGCGCGCCTGACACGCGCAGGGATGTTGGAAGTGTTGCGTTCGGATTATATCCGTACCGCGCGCGCGAAAGGTTTGTCTGAGAGAGCAGTCGTAATTCGTCATGCGTTGCGCGGCGGGATCATGCCTGTAGTTTCTTTTACCGGTCCTGCACTTGCCTTGCTGCTTACCGGTACCGTGGTGGTGGAGAGAATCTTCGCGCTGCCTGGGCTGG